>NZ_JBVJIA010000001.1:363859-418398 GCF_055586505.1 Streptosporangium sp. NPDC050148
ACGCCGCTCCGCACCCCCTCGCCCAACCCCCCACCTCCCCCACCCCCCCCCCCCCCCCCCCCCCCCCCCCCCCCCCCCCCCCTCCCCCCCCCCCCCCCCCCCCCCCCCCCCCCCCCCCCCCCCCCCCCCCCCCCCGGCGCCGCGGGCCGGACGTCTGATTCAATTTCCAGGAATCGAAGGACATGCCGGTCGGCGCGGGGGGTCGCGGGCGTGCCGTGGTCCTCGTACGAGGGGTGTGGATGACCGGGGCGCCGAACGTGCCTGATCAGCCTGACCTGCGGTCGCCCGCCCGGCGGCCGGGACGCCGGATACGGCTCGCCGCGCCCGCTGCGGCCGGGCTGGCCGCCGCCATGGCCAGCATCCTGGCCACCTCGCTGGACGTGTGGGAGCTTCCCCTGCAGGCCAAGGTCGGCGTCACCGCGGTCGCCGGCCTGCTCGTCGGCCTGCTCACCTGGGCGACGGCCGGCAGCCGTCCCGAGGAGCGGGGCGCCTCGGCCGGGACGGTGTGGCGCCCGCCCGACCAGTGGCCGCCGGTCCCCGCGCACTTCACCGGCCGCACCGCGTCGCTGGCCGAGCTGCGCGAGGTCTTCACCGCGCGCCGCCGCTCCCGCGACCGCGCCCACGCCGCCCCCTTGGTCGTCTCGGTGTACGGCAGGGGCGGGGTGGGCAAGTCCGCGCTCATCGCCAGGTTCGGCCACGAGGTCGCCGACGACTTCCCCGACGGCCGCCTGTACGCCGACCTGCGCGGCCAGGTGGAGGCCCCGGTCGACCCCGCCGAGGTGCTGATCGGTTTCCTGCGCGCGCTCGGCGTGCGGCTCACCACCGACCCCGGTGGCCTGGCCGAGCTGCGCACCCTCTGGCTGACCTGGACCAAGGGCAGGCGCATCCTGATCTGCCTGGACAACGCCCGCGACGGCGACCAGGTCAAGTCCCTGATCCCGGCCGAGCCCGGCTGCGCGGTCATGGTCACCTCCCGGCAGCCGCTCTTCCTGCTCAACACCTACGACAAGCAGCTGTCGGTGTTCGACGAGGCACAGGGCGTGGAACTGCTGGCCAGGCTGGCCGGGAACGACCGGGTCGCCGCCGACCCGGAGGCGGCCCGGGAGATCGTACGGATGTGCGACCACCTGCCGCTGGCCATCGGCATCTGCGGCGGCCGCCTGGCCACCAGGGAGAACTGGACCCTGCGCCGGCTCGCCGACCGGTTGCTGGACGAGCGCAGGCGGCTGGACCAGCTGGAGATCGCCCGCAGCCTCGACAAGAGTGTGCGCGCCTCCCTGCAGCTCAGCTACGACGACTGCACCGGCCTGCAGCGCCGCCTGCTGCGCCTGCTCAGCCTGGTCGCCGCCCCGGACGTGCCCGGCTGGGTGGCCGGTGAGCTGCTGGCCACCTCCGAGGTGGAGGGGGCCGACCAGCTGGAGGCGCTCATCGACGCCCAGCTCGCCGAGTGCTCGGGAACCGACCTGTCCGGGGTGATGCGCTACCGGCTGCACGACCTGGTGAAGATCTTCGCCCGCGAGCCGGCGCTCGCCGACGACGAGGCCCGCCGCCGGGCCGCCATCGAGCGGGTCCTGTCCGGCTACCGCCGCCGGGCCGAGGCCGCGGCCGTGGCGCGCTGGCCCCAGGACTGGGGGCGCGCCAGGCCCGCCGGGCAGGACCCGGGACCGGAGCCGGTGACGCGGGCCGAGGTCTCGGCGGCCGACTGGCTCAACGCCGAGCGCCTGACCCTGGTCGCGGTCATCGGCCAGGCCAGGAGCATGGAGATGTGGGAGCTGGCCTGGGGCCTGGGCAGGGCCTTCTGCTCGCTGTGCCACTCGCTGCGCGCCTACTGGTCGGACTGGCGGGCGGTCGCCGAGATCCTGTGCGAGGCCGCGGAGCGGACGGGCGACCCGCGGGCCCTGGCCATCGCGCTGCTGGACCGGGCTGCGGTGGCGGGCGGGCAGGGCGATCACCGCGGCGCCCTGCGGGACGCCGAGCGGGCGCTGGAGATCTTCGAGGGGCTCGGCGAGTCCTGGTGGGCGGCGCGGGCGATGCGCGCGGTCGGCATGACGCTGTTCAACGACGGCAACCTCGACCGCGGACAGGGCCACCTGATCGACGCGATCACCGTCTTCACCGACGAGGACGACCGGTGGTGGGCGGCCAGGACCCGGCGCAACCTCGCCGAGCTCCGGCTGGCCCAGCGCAGGCCCGCCGAGGCGCGAGAACTGCTGGAGGACGCGCTGCGGGTGTTCGAGCGCGACCGCAACCGCTACTCCGAGGCGCAGACGCTGCGCGCCTACGGCGAGGTGCTCGGCGCGACGGCCAGGGCGCTGCGCGCCGCCGGTGACGACCGCGCCGCCGGGGAAGACTTCGCCAGGGCCGGTTTCAGTCTCGACCGGGCCGCGGAGATGTTCCGGCTCCGCGGCGAGCTGTGGGAGGAGGCCCGGTGCCTGCGCGCGGCCGGCGAGGTCGGCGACCCGGCCAACGCGCTGCGCGAGCTCACCTACGTGCGCCGGGCCGACGAGATCCTGGTCGCGCTCGGCGACACGTGGGGGGTCGCCAGGACCGAGCTGTCGGCCGGGCGCGCCCTGGGCAGGCTGGGCCGTACGCGTGAGGCGCGTACCTGTCTCGGGCGGGCCGTGCGCGCCTTCGAGGAGCTGGGCGACCGCTGGTGGATGGCCAGGAGCCTGCGCTATCTGGGGGAGGCGCACCTGGAGGCGGGGGACGACCGGGCCGCGGTGGACGTCCTGCGGCGGGCACAGGACATCTACCGCAGCCTGGGCAACCGGTCCGGCATGGACCGCACCCTGGAACTGCTGCGCCGCGCGGGAGGCTGAGCCCCGCCGTGCCGGTCCGGGGCGTGCCGGCCAGCCGCGCGGGGTGCCGGGCGGGATGCCGCGCGGGGTGCCGCTCGGGGGTGCCGCGCGGGGTCAGGGACCGGCGGCCGGCAGCAGGTGGCGGGCGGTCAGGCGGGCCTCGTCGATGCTCTCCTGGAAGAGCCTCTCCACCTGCCGCGCCTGCTCGGTCAGCCGGCCGAGCCCGGGGGCGGCGAGCGCGTCCTCGGTGGTCTCGGCGACCAGCGCCTCGTAGCGCGGGGCCTGCTCGGCGAGCTCCTGGAGCCGCCGGTGGGCGCGGTAGACGTCGTCGGCCCTGCGGACCTGCCCGGCGTACTCCTCCAGCACGCGGATCCGCGCGTCCAGCGAGCGCTCGGCGGTCTCCAGGGCCGCGGCGTAGGGGGCGAAGGCCCCGGCGATCTCGGGCGGGAGCGGGTCGGGCACCAGCCGCCGGTGGTCGGCTTTCAACTCCGAGAGCCGCTTCAGCTTCGAGGCGATCTGCCAGGTCTGATCGGGCAGCGTCACCGCGTTGTCGATCGTGTCGAGCAGGTTCGCCCGGTTGACCTCGGAGTCGAGCACCGTCTCGGTGGCGTCCTGCGTGCGGCGGAGCAGGTCGCCGCAGTCGGTGTCGAGCTCCTCGGGCAGGATGAACCGGTCGCGGTGGCGCACGGCCGTGCGAAAGCGGCGCCACGCCCGGTGGCCCCTGACGTCGCCGCTCAGCCGGGACATCGAGGACAGGAAGATCACGACGCTGACGACCACGAGGCCCGCGGTGAGGCTCAGCCCCATCAGGAACAGCAGGAACAGCAGGGTCGCGCACACCCTGGAGGCGCTGGGCAGCTTGGGCGGGGGAGCCTGCCCCCTCCGGGCCGCGCGCAGCGCCTGCGGGTCGGCGCGCAGCACCGACGCGACGGCGGGCGGCAGGGAGGGATCGATCAGAAGGTGAGGGGGACGTCTCCTCGGGCTCACGCGACCTCCTCGCGGCGAAGCACGGCCGGCCCCGTCCTCGGGCCTCATATGAGTTAAGACGCATTTGTCGGCAACGTTCAAATATGACGGTAATTACGGAAGCAACCGCCTCCTGTTAACGGCCCGTACGTAAAGCGGCGTATAAACTCGGGAGCGATGAGAGACTTCACGCGTTGGATCGAACTCGAAGGTGCCGTCAACGTCCGTGACCTGGGTGGGCTCGCCACCGTGGACGGTGGCACCACACGCTTCGGCCGGATCTACCGGGCCGACAACCTCCAGGGACTGACCGAGCGGGACGTGCGCGTGCTCGTCGGCGAGCGCGAGCTCCGCCACGTCGTCGACCTGCGCTCCGGGCCGGAGGTGCGCCTGGAGGGCCCGGGGCCGCTCACCGCCGTGCCCGAGGTGAGCATCCACCACCTCACGCTCTTCGCCGAGGGCGGCCGGTACACCGACGTCGAGGCCGACACCATCGAGGCCGACAAGGTGCTGCCCTGGACCGAGCGGGACGACGAGCGCACGGCCGAGCTGCGGGTGACCGGCTACTACTACGGCTACGTCCGCGACCGTCCCGACTCGGTGCTGGCGGCGCTGCGGGCCATGGCCCGCGACGACGGCGCCGTGATCGTGCACTGCGCCGCGGGCAAGGACCGCACCGGCGTGCTCAGCGCCCTGGCGCTGGAGGTCGCCGGGGCCACCCGGGAGGCGATCGTCGAGGACTACGTCGCCACGGGCGACCGCCTGGAGGACATCCTCGTCCGGCTGCGCGCCAGCGAGACCTACCGCGCCGACCTCGACACCCGGCCGGCCGACGACCACCGGCCCAGGGCCGAGTACATGGAGCAGTTCCTGCGCGTGATGGACGAGCGCTTCGGGGGGCCGTTGAGCTGGCTCGCCTCGCAGGGCTGGACCGAGTCCGACTCCCGGCTGCTGCGCGCCCGCCTGCGCGACTGACCCCGGGGGCCTTCACGCGGCCGGCCGTCGTCAGGCGGCGGCCGGTTCCGGGAGGGCCCGCAAGGCCCCGGGGCACCGGGTCTCCGGCCGCAGCGGACGTGCGGCGGCCGGTCTCACAGGGTGACGACCCGGCGTTCGGCGGCCGAGAGCCGGGCGGCCTCCAGGACGGCCAGGGCCCGGACGACCTCCTCCGGCTCGACCGGCGGCGGGGCGCCGTCGCGCAGGCAGGCCAGCACGGCCGGGTAGAAACCGGCGTAGCCGCCCGGCTCGGTGGGCACGGCACGGCCGTCGTCACCGGCGCCGAGGGTGCCCCAGCGCTCCTCGGGCTCCTCGCCGAAGCCCGGCGAGGCCGGGGTCAGCCCGGCCCGCAGCTGCTCCTCCTGCACGTCCAGGCCGTACTTCAGGTAGCCCGCCCGGGTCCCCAGCACCCGGAAACGGGGGCCGAGCCGCGGCACCAGCGCTCCGGCCCACAGGTGGGAGCGGGCCCCGCCCTCGTGGGACAGGGCGACGAACGTGTCGTCGTCGGCGCTCACGCCCTCCCGCCGGACGTCGCACTCGGCGTAGACGTCGACGACCGGGCCGAGCAGGCACAGGGCCTGGTCGACCAGATGGCTGCCGAGATCGTAGAGCAGCCCGGGGATCTCCTCGGCGCCGCCGGTCTCGCGCCAGCCGCCCTTGGGCACGGGCCGCCACCGCTCGAAGCGCGACTCCAGCCGGGTCACCTCGCCCAGCTCGCCCGCCCGGACCAGCCGTCCGAGCGTCAGGAAGTCACCGTCCCAGCGCCGGTTCTGGAAGACCGTCAGCATCAGGCCGCGCTCCCGCGCCAGCGCCGCCAGGTCGCGGGCCTGGCCGGCGGTCGCGGCCAGCGGCTTGTCCACCACGACCGGCAGGCCCGCGCCGAGCGCGGCTCGTGCCAGCGGGACGTGCGTGCGGTTGGGGGAGGCGATCACGACCAGATCGACGGCGTCGGCGGCGGCGTCGGCGGATCCGTCCCAGAGCGCGCCGGTGTCCGCGACCGCCCGGGCGCCGTACCTCGCGGTCACCTCGGCGGCCCGCGCGGGGTCACGGGTGACCACCGCGGAGAGCCGCAGGCCGGGGGTGGCGGAGATCAGCGGGGCGTGGAAGAACGCCCCGGCCACCCCGTACCCGATCAGGGCGACCCGAAGGTCAGTCACCACGCTGCTCGTCGCGTTCGGCCAGGAACGCCTCGAACTGGGCGGCGAGCTCCTCCCCGGTGGGCATCTCCGAGCTCTCGGCCATCAGGCTCTCCCGCTCGGCACCGGCGGCGAACGCGTCGTACTGCTGCTCGAGGCCGGTGATCGCGGTGGACAGCTCCTGGGAGGCCTGGATCTGCTCGGCGATCTCGGCGTCGGTCTTCTCCGCGGCCTCGCGCAGCCCCTCCAGCGGGAACACCAGGCCGGTCCCCCTGGTCACCGCGTCCAGGGCGGCCAGCGCGGCCGTGGGGTACTCGGCCTGGGCCAGGTAGTGCGGGACGTGCACGGCGTACCCGAGGGCGTCGTAGCCCTTGGCGCCGAGCCTGAACTCCACCAGCGCGGCCGCGCTGCCCGGCACCTGGACCCTGCCGAAGGCGCTGGTCTGGCCGGCGACGAGCTCGGGACGGCTGGCGTGGCCGGTGACGCCCAGCGGGCGGGTGTGCGGGACGGCCATCGGGATGCCGTGGGTGGTCACCAGCCTGCCGACGCCCAGCCGGGCGGCCAGCGTCTCCATCGCGGCGGCGAACAGCTCCCACTCGCGGTCCGGCTCGGGGCCGGTGAGCACCAGGAACGGCGTGCTCGTGGTGTCGTGGAGCAGGTGCACCACGAGCTCGGGGCTCTCCACGGCCACCCAGCGGTCGGTGTCGAAGGTCATCACGGGACGCCGGGAGCGGTAGTCCAGCAGGCGGTCCACGTCGAACGTCGCCACGACCCGGTGCTCCAGCTCGTCGAGCAGGTGGGCGATGGCGAGCCGTCCGGCACCACCAGCGTCCACGAACCCGTCGAAGTGGTAGAGCAGCACCGGATCGGTCAGCTCAGGGACGTCACCGCTGAGCCGGTAGAGATCCGTCGGGTCGGACACCGTTTCCAGCCTTTCGTCGGTCTTCTCTTCAGCTCAACCCGCCGGGGGTCCGCCGAATTCCGCGAGCCTTCGTCGATCACTGGGAACCCTACCGGGGCACAATGGATCGCACGCAGCCTGACCCGGGCGTAAGGGGTCCGCGACCGTCCGTCCGCTCCGCGGGGACCGGACGGGCCGGGGCGCGTTCCGGCCCGGCCCGCCTCAGGGCCGCCTCCGGACCCCTCCGGCCTGCCCCGACCGCCTCGGTCCGCCTCGGTCCGCCTCCGCGACGGGCGCGACCCGGACGTCCGGTCGGCACGTATTCCCAGAATAGGGCGGTCGCTATATGGGTGAATCGGATATCCACCTGATCGGTGACCTATAGGAAATCAGCCGTTGTTCGGCCATTCTGGGGGAGTGGGAACTACTACTACGCGTAGGTCCGGCCTACCTCTTCGCATTCCTCCCCTTCCCTGTCCCTTCCCCAGCGAGGTGAACCCGCACGTCGAGAGGGTCAACACCGAGACCCTCGACTGGCTCGTGGAGACGGGCCTGGTGCGTGACAGCGAGACCGTCGAGCGCTACCGGCAGGCGAAATACGGCTGGCTCGGAGCGCGTACGTATCCCTACGCCGAACACCACACGCTCCGCCTGGTGACCGACTGGTGCGTGTGGCTGTTCGCCTTCGACGACGCCTTCTGCGAGGAGAACCGCGGCGCGGCCGAGATGAGCCGCCTCCTTCCCCGCTTCCTCGCCGTCCTCGACGACCTGGACGAGGACGCCGAGGTCGAGGACGCCTTCGCCAGGGCGCTGCTGGAGATCAAGACCAGGATCGCCAGGTACGGCGACCCCGACCAGCTCGACCGCTGGAGGGCCGTCACCAAGGACTACCTCTTCGCCCAGGTGTGGGAGGCCGCCAACCGCGAGGCCGACGTGGTGCCCCCGCCGGGCGACTACCTGTTCATGCGGCGGCGCACCGGCGCCATGCTCACCGTCTTCGCCCTCATCGACGTCGCCAGCGGCCGTCGCCTCTCCCCGGACGAGTGGCGCCACCCCGCGGTCAAGGCGATCACCGACAACGCCAACGACGTCGTCGTCTGGGACAACGACCTCATCTCGTACGCCAAGGAGAGCGACGGCGCCAACGCCCGCAACAACCTGGTGAACGTGCTGGCCACGCACCGGGGCCACTCCCGGCAGCACGCCATGGAGGCGATCGGCGCCATGCGCAACCGGGCCATCGCCGAGATGGTGGAGCTGCGCCCCTCCCTGGAGGCGCTCGGTTCCGAGGCGGTGCTCGCGTACGTGCGCGGCCTGGAGTTCTGGGTCAGCGGCAGCGTCGACTACTCGCTCACCAGCTCCCGCTACACGACCGCCTGGGAACGGGCGGAGACCCCCGCCGACCGGCCCGGGGCCGGCTGACCCGCCGCCGGTGGACCCGCTCCGGGACACCGGCGGCCGGGCCCTACAGCGGCCGGTCGTCCTCGTGGTCGCCGAGAGCGAGGATGATCAGCTCCTCCAGGTTCAGCTTCTTGCCCTGGGCGAAGGCCTCCTCCTGGGCCTCGTCGCCGAGGAGGCGCTTGCACTCCTTGACGCAGCGCTCGTGCTCGACGTTGAAGAACGGCGAGCTCATCTGCGGCATCCCGAAGGTCCGCCAGTTGGCCTGGCCGCCGCCCATCAGCCGGGAGGCGAGCTCGGGCTGGCCCTCCTCCAG
This sequence comes from Streptosporangium sp. NPDC050148, assembly GCF_055586505.1. Taxonomy (NCBI): domain Bacteria; kingdom Bacillati; phylum Actinomycetota; class Actinomycetes; order Streptosporangiales; family Streptosporangiaceae; genus Streptosporangium; species Streptosporangium sp. NPDC050148. The sequence continues at coordinate 372,368 of NZ_JBVJIA010000001.1, forward strand.
CGCCTGCTTGGCCACCACCTCGATCGCCAGGCCGATGCCGAGCACGTCGTGGAAGTAGCGCTTGAGGCGGAGCGCCTCGCGGGCGTTCGACATGGCCTCGGCCGACCGGCCCATCGCCTGGTACACGCTGGCGAGCGCGTAGATGGCGTACGAGCGCAGCCACAGCTCGCCGCGCTGGGTGCAGACCGCGATGCAGTCGCGCAGCAGCACCTCGGCCTCGGCGGGCTCGTTCTGGATGAGCAGCACCATGGACAGCTCGACGATCGAGGGCAGCAGGCCCGGGTTGAGCTCACGCCCGCTCTTGTGGAACTCGATCGCCACCCCCAGCAGCGCGCTCGCCTTCTGCAGGTCGTTCTGCAGGAACGCGGCCGTGCCGAGCATCTTGGTGGCCAGGATGACCGCGCCGGAGTCGCCCACCCTGACCGCGTCGGAACTGCACTGCTCCGCCGCCTCGATGGCGCCGCCGATGTTGCCCTGCGCGCTGTGGATGTAGGACAGCACCCACAGGGCCTTGCACCGGTCGGGGGTCGGCTCGGTCGCCAGCTCCAGGGTCTTCTCCAGGTACAGCCGCCCCTCGCGGGCCAGGCCGCAGGCCACCCACATGAACCACAGCGAGGACAGCAGCTTGAGCCCGGACTGCACCTCGCCGGGGGTGCGCAGGCAGTGGTCGAGCGCGACGCGGATGTTGTCGTGCTCGTGGCGCATCCTGACGTACCAGTAGACCTGGCGGGCGCCCGACCACGCCTCCTCGCTCCGCTTGGCCAGCTGCAGGTAGTAGTCGCGGTGCCTGGTCCTGATCGTGGCGCTCTCACCGAGCTTGTCCAGCCACTCCTCGCCGTACTGGCGCAGGGTGTCGATCAGCCGGTAGCGGTGCCCGGACGGCGTGCCGTCGCTGAGCAGGATCGACTTCTCCACCAGGCTGGAGATGAGATCCATGATGTCCTCGGAGGGGAGGTTGTCCCCGGAGCAGACGTAGCGGGCGGCGTCGAGCTCGAAGTCCCCGGCGAAGACCGACAGCCGCGCCCACAGCAGCCGCTCGGCGGGCTCGCACAGCTCGTGGCTCCACCCGATCGCGGCCCGCAGCGTCTGGTGCCTGGGCAGCGCCGTGCGGCTGGCGCCCGCGAGCAGGCTGAACCGGTCGGCCAGCAGGCCGAGGATCTGCTCCACCGACAGCGCGCGCATCCGGACCGCGGCCAGCTCGATGGCGAGCGGGATGCCGTCGAGACGGCGGCAGAGCTCGGCCACCGGCCCGACGTTGTTCTCGTCCAGCATGAAGGTGGGCACCACCGCGCTCGCCCGCGCGACGAACAGCTGCACCGCCTCGTTGGTGAAGACGTCCTCGCCGGGGGAGTCGCCGGGGACGGCCAGCGGCGGGATGGAGACCGTGTGCTCGCCCCTGGCGTTGAGCGACTGGCGGCTGGTCGCCAGGATGGTCAGCCCCGGGGCGCCGGCGAGCAGGTCCTCGAAGAGCGCGGCGCACGCGTCGACCAGGTGCTCGCAGGTGTCGATGATCAGCAGGAGCTCGCGGTCGCCCAGCCACTCGATCAGCGTCTCGTCGGCCGAGCGGGCGGACTGGTCGGCGATGCCGAGGGCCGAGGTGATCGTGTGGCGGACCATGCCGGAGTCCTGCAGGCGGGCCAGGTCGGCGAACCAGACGCCGTCCTTGAAACGGGTCCGCATCTCGTGCGCGATCCGCAGGGCGGTGCGGGACTTGCCGACGCCCCCGATGCCGGTCACGGTGACCAGGCGGTGCTCGCCCAGCCGCTGCCGGAGTGTGGTGAGCAACCTGGTACGCCCCACGAAGCTGGTCAGCTCGTTGGGGAGATTGCCGTCTCGCCGCCATCCTGCTGGCGTTGTCATGGCGCCTCACGGGGGTAGCTGAAACCTGCTCCCGCATCGTACCGCCTGGTTTCCCGGCTGTCCCCGGCGTCACCGGGCCCGGAGGGGCGTTCCGGGGCATCCCGCCGCGAGAGGGGACCCCTCGGGCAGAGGATCGGACGGCGGAGCGGAGGGCGCGGAGTTTCGCCCTGCGGAGGGAACGGCGCCCGCCCGGGTGGCTAGCATGGGGCCTGTGACAGTGCCTGAACCCGATGACCTGCGGCCCGTCGACCTCGCCGACGACGGCCTGCCGATCCTGCCCGACCAGACCGTCGACGACACCGACCTCGGCTGGAGCGAGTGGCGCGAGGCCGACGACGACGCCCGCCTGATCGAGGACCGCCCGCCCCACTGGTGACGGGCCCGCCCCTGCCGGTGCCCGCGCGGGATCCGTTCCCGCGCGGGCACCGGCCGGAGACGACTCCGGGGACGGATCAGGCCCGGGACGACCCGGGACGGCCGATCACCACGGGGACGGCGCCGGCGGCGCCACCACCGGCGGGCGGTCGTCGCAGGTGATGGTGTTCGGCAGCAGCCAGGGGGCGAGCCAGGGCCCGGTCGCGCCACCCCCGTCGTTGCCGCCGAGGTCGGTCAGCGAGAACTCCGAGCCGGTGGGCGGGAAGCCGAACGCCCCGCAGTTGTTGACGCCGACCGCGCCGACGTTGCGGGCGTCCACGTTCTCGAAGGTGGCCGACCCCTTCACCCGGGCGCTGACCACCGAGGTGCCCGTACCGTCCACCCTGGTGTCCTTGAAGTGGACGTTCGTGATCGAGTACAGGTCCTTCACGCCCCAGTCGCTGACCAGCATGATCGCGTTGTAGGTGTTGTCCAGGAAGTGGTTCCCGGTCACCCGGACGTCCGCGTCGATGCTCCTGTCGAGGGCGTAGAACCAGATGGCCCCCAGGCCGATCTTCCAGTTCAGCTCGAACGTGCCGGACCGGACCGTGGTGTTGTCCCTGATCGACAGCTTCCCGGCGAACGCCTCGGCGCCGAAGCGGGACCCGACGTGCAGCGCGCTGCCCTCGCGGACCGGGTCGGCCACCAGGTTGTTCGAGACGGTGTTGTCGGTGCCGCCGTAGACGGCGATGCCGTTGGCGAGGGTCGGCGTCTGCACGGTGTTGCGGTCGAACGTGTTGCCGGTGTTGGCGATCTTCTCCGACCACATGGCCAGGCCGTCGTCACCGGTGTTGCGGATGACGTTGTTCGACACGACCGAGTTCGTGACGCCGCCGTGGAAGTTGAGGGCGTCGGCGATCTGGTCGACGATCACGTTGTTCGTGATCCTCAGGTTCGTCATCGGCCCGTCGAACCACATGCCGACCTTGGTGTGCCGGATGTACAGGCCGTCGACGGTCGAGTCGCTCAGCGCCCCGCCGATCCCGTTCACCTGGTCGGTGTCGATGCGCTCGCGGACGTCGCCCTCGATCGCGAAGCCGGACAGGTGGACGTTCCTGCTGCCGCCGTCGGCGGCGTCCTTGCCGTAGAAGCCGACGCCGGTGTGCACCGAGCCGTCGGGGGCCGGGGAGGGGAGCGTGACCTGCTCGCCCTTGATGATCGTGTACCAGCTCCCGGCGCCCTCGATCGTCACGTCGTCGACGATGATGTGGCGGTTCACCCGGTAGACGCCCGGGGGGACGTACACCTTGAGGTTCTTGCGCTTGGCGAAGGCGATCGCCTTGTCGAACGCGCCGGCGGAGTCGCGCCGGCCGAACGGGTCGGCCCCGAACGCCAGCACGTTCGCCGCGACGAGCCGGACGCGCGGCGCGCCGACGAGCTCGGAGTCGAGCAGGTCCACGACCGTCCACGCGGCCCTGCTCCCGGCCGGGACGGTCAGCCGCACCCGGTCGCCCGCGCGGTAGGTGCGGCCGAGCAGCAGGCGCTGCTCGTCGTAGAAGTGGGTCGGGCGGAACGGCTTGGTGATGACCGGGGCCGGTGTCGTGGCCGACGGCACGCAGCCGCACTCGGTGATCCACCAGTCGGGGTGGAGCAGGTCGGCGTCCGGGTCGTTCGTGAACGGATACTGGTTGTACAGCCAGGCGTACTCGGAGGTGAGGGTCATCGCCCTTTTGCCGCCACCGTTGACCGTGACGTCGAGCGGCGCGGTGATGCCGCCGCCGCCCGGCGCGTCCGGGATGCTGTAGCGCACCGTGATCGCGTTGGCCGCGGCCGGCAGCGTGAACTCCACGTGCTGTCCCGGCGTCAGCCTGACCGCCCTGCGCCCGGACGCCTCCGAGGGCAGGGTGTACGCGGTCCGGTCCGGGCCGATGACGGTGCCGTTCGTGACGGCGTTCTCGGCCTCCTGCTCGGCGAAGCGGACGTCGGCGCCCCGACCCGCGACGAGCGCCGGGTCCAGGGCGGCGCGCGTGACGACGGGGGCGGCGGCGCGGGCCGTGCCGCCCGTGCCGTCCGCGACCCGGTCGGCGAGGGCGGGCCCCGCGGGCGCGACGCCGAGCCCGGCGACGGTGACGGTCAGCGTCGTGACCGCCACCGCCGCTCTCCGCGCCGACCTGCCGGACCACCTCGCCATGGCTCCTGTGATGCTGCGCGACATCGGACGCTCGTTTCTCTCGGGGGGCGGTACACCTGAGGGCGCTCGGGGGGCGGACGCCATGAGGGTGAGGTGACAGTAGAACCCGCCTCGACCGTTCCACAAGAGATCTGTGAAATAATTTCGTAACGTTGCTACATCTCTGCGTTGCTTATCCATCTTCTTGCGCTGGTGCTGTCGGGGAGAACGGCCCGCGGGAACGCGGCCGTGGTGCCGGGTGGTGGAGACGAGAAAGAGCGGCCCGTCGGCCGGCCGCGAGGATTCGACGCCGACGAGACCCTGGAGCGCGCCCTGCTGGTCTTCTGGGAGCGTGGCTACGAGGGGGCCGGCCTGGCCGGCCTCACGGAGGCGATGGGCATCTCCACCACCAGCATGTACGCGGCCTTCGGCAACAAGGAGGAGCTGTTCCGCAAGGCCCTGGAGCGCTACACCGAAGGCCCGAGCGCGTACCTGGCCCAGGCCCTGGAGGGGCCGACCGCCCTCGGCGTCGCCACCGCGATCCTGGCCGGCACCGTCCGGACCACCACCCGCCCGGCCCATCCCCGCGGATGCATGGGCGTCCAGGGCGCCCTGGCGGCCGGTGACTCCGGTCGCGAGGTCCGCGACCTGCTCGTCGGCTGGCGTAACGACGGCCACTCCCGCATACGGGAGCGGTTCCGGCGGGCCGTCGACGAGGGCGACCTGCCCCCGGGGACGATCCGGGGCTGCCGGCCCGCCACGTCACCACCCTGGCGTTCGGCATCGCCGTGCAGGCCGCGAGCGGTGTCGGCCGCGACGAGCTCCAGGCGGTGGCCGAGGCCGCCCTGCGCAACTGGCCGGCCTGACGGGGGACCGCTAGGAGACCACGTCCTTGGCGCGGAAGCGGCGGAAGGCGAAGGCGATCAGGATGACCGAGTAGGTGACCGACACTGCGACCCCCTTGAGCATGCCGTCGTACTGGGGCTGCGGGGCCAGGGCGTCCAGCCACGCGGTGTTCCAGAACGTCGGCAGGAACTCCCGCAGCACGCCGAGCTCCTCGACCGCCTGCAGGATGTTGCTGACGATCACCAGACCGACCGCCCCGCCGACCGCGCCCAGCGGGGCGTCGGTGCCGACCGAGAGCAGGAAGGCCAGGGAGGCGACCACGAGCTGGCTGACCATGGCGTAGGCCACCACCACTCCGAACCGGGGGAGCATGTCCAGGGCGGCGATCGTCTCACCGGTCCCGGGCACCCGGACGTCGTTCCAGCCGAAGGCCAGGGTGCCGGCCAGCAGCGCCATGGCCGGCACGCAGATCACCGCCGCCGCCGAGTAGCCCAGCGCGACGATCAGCTTCTGGCGCAGCAGCCGGTCGCGCGGGATCGGGGCGGCCAGCAGGTAGCGCAGCGACGACCAGCTCGCCTCGACGGCCACGGTGTCGCCGCAGAACAGCGCCACCGCGACCACCAGCAGGAAGGTCGCCGACACCGACAGGGCGAACGCCGCGAAGTTGAGCCCGCCCTCGGTGGCCAGGTCGGAGATGCGCAGCGTGGCGCTGGGCTGGCCGGACCCGGCGCCGAACGTGAACGCGATCACCAGGATCCACGGCAGCGCGAGCAGCAGGCCGAACATCACCAGCGTGCGGCGCCGCTTGAGCTGGCGGACGATCTCCACGCCGAGCGGCAGCGTCCGCCCCGGCGCGTACCCGCGCGCCGCGCCGGACGAGGCGGGAGCGGGCACGGCGGCGGGCGCGGTGCCCACCGGGGTGCCCACCGGGGTGCCCACCGGGGTGCCGGACGGGACGGGTGCGGGGGAGACGTCGCTCATGCCTTCTCTCCGATCAGGTCCAGGAAGACGTCCTCCAGGCGGGTGCCCGAACCGTTGACCGGTGCGCGGCTGCTCAGCAGCTCGCTCACCGTCCCGGCCGTGACGAGCCGCCCGCGATGCATGACCACCACGTGGCTGCACGTCTGCTCCACCTCGGCGAGCAGGTGGCTGGAGACGATGACGGTACGGCCCTGCGCGGCGTAGCGGATCAGCACCTCGCGCATCTCCCGGATCTGGGGCGGGTCCAGGCCGTTGGTGGGCTCGTCCAGGACGAGCAGGTCGGGCAGGCCCAGCATGGCCTGGGCGATGGCCAGGCGCTGGCGCATGCCCTGGGAGTAGGTGCGGACCGCGCGGTCCAGCGCCTTGCCGAGCCCGGCGATCTCCAGCGCCTCGGCGAGACGGGCGTCCTCGGCCGGCCTGCCGGTGGCCTTCCAGTACAGCTCCAGGTTGTCGCGGCCGGACAGGTGCGGCAGGAACCCCGGCCCTTCGACGAACGAGCCGAGCCGCGACAGCACCGGGGCACCGGGCACCACCCGGTGGCCGAAGATCCGCACCTCGCCGCCGTCCGGCCTGATCAGGCCCATCAGCATGCGCAGGGTGGTGGTCTTGCCCGCGCCGTTGGGGCCGAGCAGGCCGAGCACCTGGCCCTGCTCGACGGTGAACGACAGGTCGTTCACCGCGAGCTCGCCGTTGCGGTACGCCTTGGTCAGGCCGCTGATCCGCAGCGGCACCGAGGCCAGCTCCGGGTCGTGCTCGTCGACGGCGCGGCGGCGCCCGGCCAGCAGCAGGAGCGTCGCGGCGACCAGGGCGACCAGCGGCAGCGCCCAGATCCACCAGGCGGGCCCGGTGGAGGGGGTGCGCAGGGCGGCGTGGGTGGGCACGGTCACCGCCGGGGAGGCCAGGCCCACCGTGTGGACGGCAGGGACGGCGGAGGTGCTGTACCCCAGGTCGGTGGTGGTGAACGCGACCCTCAGCCGGTGCCCGACGTCGAACCCGTGGTCGATGGCCGGCAGCGCCACCGTGGCCTCGCCGGAGCCGTCCGCGCCGAGCGTGATCCGCACCGGGGCGGCCAGCCCCTCGGGCAGGATCGGCGCCTGGGCGGCGCCCGCGACGTCGTACAGCTTGGCGAACAGCGTCACCTCGGACCCCGCCCCGCCGGTCGTGTCCGCCCCGTTCCCGGCGTCCCCGGCGTCCCCGGCGTCTGCGGTGTTCTCCGCCCGCTCGGTGGACCCGGCCGCGCCCGCCCCGGGGGAGCCGGACGGGGAGGTCACCCGGACCCGTACCGTCGAGCTGCCGGTGACCTGGAGCGGGGCGGTCAGCGGGGCGGAGTCGAAGACCGCGCTCTGCCCGGCCATGTCGGCCGAGAGGTTCACCGCGCCGCCGAGACCACCGGCACCACCGAGGCCCCCGAGGCCGGGGACCGCGGAGATCGAGGCCGGGGAGCCGCCCGGAGGGTTGGCCACCGGCTGGTCGGGGCCGCTGAGCGGCACCGAGACCCGGCCGCTGCCCGACAGCCCCGGATAGGTGGCGGCGACGGCGTGCAACTGGACCGGACGGCGGGTGCCGGGGTCGCGCCCGCCGTCGCGGGTCACCGTGAAGGCCTCGCCCGCACCCTCCCCGCCGGTCCTCTTCAGGTGGCGGTCGAACCAGCGGAGCGTCCTGTCGTGCAGCCAGTCGGCCTCGCCGTTCCCGCCGTCGTGCCCGCCGTCGAACCAGGCGACCTCCACCGGGGCGCCGGTGGCGGCGACGGCCCTGGCGTTGGCGTCGGCCTGGCCCAGGGTGAACAGCGAGTCGCGCCGCCCCTGGAGCAGCAGCGTCGGGATCCTGATCCTCCCGGTCACCGAGACCGGGCTGGACCTGCGGAGCGTCTGCACCGCCTCGGTCGTCGCCCGGCCGCTCTCGGCGATCCGCTGGTACATCTCACAGATCTCCGGCAGGAACCGGCCGCACCGGACCTCCTGCGGGGTGGGCGGGCGGACCGCCCCCGGGCGCGCGGCGTCACCGGCGCCGGCCCGCTCGCCCGCCCCCTGCGGCCCCTCCGCGCCGTCGGCGCCGTCGGAGTCGTCGGCGTCGTCCGTGTCGGCGCCCGCGCCCGCGTTCGCGCCGCCGAGGGCGGCCAGGCCGCCCGGACCCGCGGCGGAACCGCCCCGGCTGAAGAACAGCCCGGCCCACATGCGCTTGAACACCCCGCTCTCGGGGCCCTGACCGGTGGCGTTCGGGAAGAACGCGTCGGCCAGGTCGTACCAGGTGATCTGCGGGACGATCGCGTCGATCCTCGGGTCGTGGGCGGCGGCCATCAGCGCGATGGCACCGCCGTAGGAGCCGCCCGCGATGCCCACGCGGGGGTCGCCCGCCGCGTCCAGCCGCACCTCGGGACGCCTGGCGACCCAGTCGACGAGCTGGCGCACGTCCTTGACCTCGTAGTCGGGGGAGTTCAGCGCGATCTGCCCGGACGAGCGCCCGAAGCCCCGGGCCGACCAGGTCAGCACCGCGTACCCGTCCTGCGCCAGCCGTACGGCGGACTGCCTGGTGCTCTGCTTGCTGCCGCCGAAGCCGTGCGCGAGCAGCACCACCGGAGCCCGGCCGCCCCCGGCCGGGGGGAAGAAGCTCGTGTCCAGCGTGACGCGCTGATCGTCGCGCGGCCCGTCCACCACGGTGATCATCTGGTTCAGCGCCCGCACCTGCGGCGCGGACGGCCACACCAGCCAGGCCACGACGCCGATCACCAGCACCGTGACCGCCGCGACCCAGACGGCCCGCCTTCCCCCACGTTTCATGACGTGAGCCTACTGACCCCCGCGGACTTCTCCTGAGACCGTTCTCAGGAGGAAGTCCGCCGGTCAGCGCGGCGGCGCGGCACCGGACGCCCGCGCCGGCCGTCCGCCGCGGGCGGCGACGTGGGTGGCGACGTGGGCGAACAGGCGCGGTCGCCCCGATGTCTCAGGGTTGTCCCCGATTGCGGAGCGAGGCGCAGGGGCGGCATCATTTCGCGCGTGAAGCCAGTAGAGAGCCTACGAAGAAGAGCGACCCCCGTCATCGAATGGGCCCTGCCGTACTGGACACGGGGGAGCGCGGGCAGACAGACCCCGGAGGATCTGTTCAGGCTCCTCTACCTCGGATGGCTGGTGGCCTTCTCGTTCAAGGTCCTCGGCGCCTCCTGGGACGTCTCCTGGCACTTCAAGTGGCTCCGCGACGACCTGGCCCCGCCGCACCTGCTCAACAGCGTCGGGACCGCCATCGCGCTCGCGCTCACGATCATCCACATCTACACCGGCTACGGCGTCGACCGGCTCGCGCAGCGCCTGATCGCCTGGGGTACCGGGATCTTCCTGCTGGCCGTGCCGCTGGACCTGATCAACCACCGGGTCAACGGGCTCGACATCACCTCGTGGAGCCCGTCCCACCTGATGCTCTACATCGGCACGCTCTTCATGATCTGCGGCGTCATCCGGGGCTGGTTCGTCCGGGCGGTCCCCGGACGGATGCGCACGCTCGTCCTCGGCGGGCTCTTCGTGTTCCTCTTCGAGAACGTCTGGTTCCCCGAACAGCACCAGGAGTACGGCGTGTACGGCCTGGCCGCGTGGGACCGGGGCGAGCCGGACGCGGAACCGATCCTGATCAAGTTCGCCGCCGACCAGATCGGCCTGCCCGTGGACGACAGGGCGGTGGCGCTGCACTTCACGCTGCCCGTGCCCGACGCGCTCTACCCCCTCTACGCCGCGATGGCCGCGGTGCTGGTGGCCGTCTACGCCCGCGCGATGATCGGCCGGATGTTCTCGGCCACCGCCGTCGTCGGCGTCTACGTCGCCTTCCGCACGCTGATCTGGCCCCTGCTGGCCGTCGCCGACTTCCCGCGCTCGGCCGTGCCGGTCTTCCTGATCGCCGCCGCGCTCGCCGTCGACCTGGCGTTCCTGATCAGGATGCCCGTGGTCAGGGCACTGGCCGGCTCCGCGGGCGCGGTCCTCCTCCTCGACCAGGCACTGCGCTTCCAGAACGCGATGTTCATGTCACCGCCGCTGGTGCCCCCCACGACCATGCTGATCGGCGGCGCCGGGCTCGCGGTGCTCTGGCTGGCGGCCGAATGGTCGTTCGACCGCCACGTCCTGCACGCTCAGGCCAGGGAGGCCGTGGTCAGCGCCACCGCGACCCCGTAGGCCACCCCCATCACGATCAGCTCGGCCGCCGCCCACCCGACGACCGCCGTCGCCCGTCCCCGGGCGACGTGCGGCATCAGGTGGAAGCGGATGCGGGCGGCGAGCGGGATCAGCAGCGCCACGCAGACGGCCTTGGCCACCAGCAGCGGCCCGTACTCGCCGCTCAGCAGCGCCCCGGGCAGCTCCACCCCCGGGGTGAGGGCCATCGTGGCCAGGCCGTTGACCACCCCGGACAGGCTCACCACCACCAGCGCCAGGGTCGCCAGCCGGGAGAACGCCGGCAGCACGCGCGCCAGCAGCCCGCGGTCCGAGGCGACCAGGGCGACGACCGCGACCAGCCCGCCGGTCCACGCCGCCGAGCCCATCACGTGCAGCTCCATCGAGATCATGATGGGGTCGTGCCAGGCCGAGTCGACCGCGTGGCCGGTCACCGGGATCGGCAGCAGGCCGAAGAAGGCGACCACGATCCGCAGCTCGGCCGGGACCTTCTCCCCGTAGCGGACGGCCAGCAGCCCGACCGCGGCCGCCGCCAGGGCGCAGGCGGCGCTGAAGAGCATGCCCTGACCGGCGCCGACCCCGTCGACGTACGCGGCGATCATGCCCGGGGTGGGCAGCGTCCCGGGGTTGAGCTCGGCCGTCTGGAACACGATGACGGCCAGCGCCAGCAGCGCCCACGCCCACGCGAAGGTCACGGCCAGCGGCCGCGCCCGGCGCATCACCGGCTCGGTCCGCTCCGGGTCGTCGAACCCGAGGAGTCTCGGCAGCAGGCTCAGCCCGACCACCGCCACCGCGGCCAGGTCCAGCAGCACCCGCAGCACCGGCAGGCCGTACTCCACCAGCGGCCCGGGGATGGCGATGCCCGGCACCGCCTCCTGGGCGGTGAACGCCGTCGCGGCCAGCACGGCCGCCACGGCGCCCGACACCAGACCGCCGGCCAGCAGCCTCCTGGTCGCGGCGGTCTCCGGCGGGACCCGCTCGGCGGTCACGGTCATCGGGCCCCCTCCTGCTCTCTGGTACGGCGCATCGCCACCACGGTGGCCCCGCCCAGCAGCACGAGGGAACCGGCGATCCACAGCACGGCCATCCCGGCCCCGCCGTTCTGCGCGGCCTCGGCGGCCTGGGCCCCCAGCCCGGGTTCCTGCGGCACGGCGGCGGAGGCCGCGGGGGCGGGGGTGGCGGGGCCCGCGGCGCCCGGTCCCGGCGCGGTCAGGGTGAAGGAGATCGCGCTGGAGACGGGGTGGCCGTCGGCGGAGAGGATGCGGTAGCCGACCACGTACCTCCCGGCAGGGCCGAGGGGCCTCACCCCGATGCCGACCCGCGCGCCGTCGACGACGGTCGTGCCGTGCTCCCACCGGGTGCCGTCCGGGCCGGTCACGCTGATCCGCGCGTACCCCTGCCGGACGGGCTGGTCGAAGGTGAGCGTGATCTTCGCGGGGCCCCGCGCCAGCTCGGCCCCGTCCTTGGGATCACTGCCGATCAGCACGTTGTGGGCCTGCGCCGGGGTGACCGCGCCGAGGGACGCGGTGACCGCGAGGAGCAGGACCGTGAGTAGCCGCCTCACCGGTCGTGGCCTTCCGTTGAGTTCGTCATGACCATGCCATGGTCCCATCCCCGGCCGTCGCGGTGGTCCCGGTGTCCTACGCGGTCGCAGGGCCCGGCTTCTCCAGGGCCGTCCTGAGCGCGCCGAGGAACTCGGCGGCGTCGCGGCCGTTGACGTAGCGGTGGTCGTAGGAGAGGCCGAGGGAGATCACCCGGCGGACGGCGAAGGAGCCGTCGCGGGCCTGCACCGTCTCCGGGCGGGGAGCGGTGAGCGAGAGCGCGCAGATCTGGCCGGGGAAGACGATCGGGACGGCCATGGTCACCGAGGCGTCGGTGTGCAGGGTCACCATGATGTTGCCGCCGACCAGGTCCCGCTCCCTGAAGGACCCGTTCAGCGCGGTGGCGCGGAACCGGGTCAGGTCGCGGGCGATCTCGTCGAGCGGGCGCCTTCCGGCGTCGCGCACCACCGGCACGTACATGCCGTTGCCGACGTCGACGGTCACGCCCACCTCCGCCGTCGTGGCGCGCCGGGCGCGGTAGCCGTCGAGGGGGGTGGCGAAGAAGACCGGGAAGTCCTCCAGCAGCCGCCCGGTCGCCTGGACGAGCAGCTCCGGCAGGCCGATCAGGGTGCGCAGCCGCTTGGTCTCGGCGCGGGTGAACGGCAGCGCGTCGGTCACGTCCACCCGCATCGCGGTGAACGAGGCCGGGATCTCCCGGTGCGACCGCTCGACCACCTCGGCCGTCCGGCGCTGGGCCCTGGACGGCTCGATCAGGCCGGCCTCCCCGGCTTTCCCGGACTCCCCTGTCCCGGAGGGGGACGGGAGGAGCGGTTCCAGGTCGGCCCGGCGGATCACCTTCCTGCCGAGGGCGCGCACCCGCTCCATGGAGATGCCGGACTCGTCCATGAACCGCCGGGCCGGCTCGGTGATGACGAGTCCGCCCGGGTCGGCGACCGGAGCCGCGTGCCCGTTCTGTTCACTCGACGGGCCCGAGGGGGGCCGTCCGGCCGTCACGTCCGCTCCGGGAGCCGTGCCCAGTCCCGTCCCCAGTCCCGTCCCCAGTCCCGTCCCGGGGTCCGTTCCGAGGTCCGTCGCGAGACCCGGCCCGAGGTCCGCGTCCAGGCCGGTACCGTCGGCCGGGAGGAGGGCGATCACCTGGCCCGGCGCGCACTCGGCGCCCGCGGCCAGCAGGTGCCGCAGCGTCCCGTCCTGCTCGGCGGTCAGCTCCTCGACCGCCTTGGAGGTCTCCAGCTCGGCCAGCACCTCTCCGGCCCGTACCTCCTGGCCGTCCTTGGCCACCCACTCCACCAGCACGTACGTGGCGTCGTTGTTGTTGAGCTTGGGCACCCGGATCTCGGTCACGACAGGGCCTCCACGATCGCGTTCCGGATGTCGCCGGCCTGGACGAGGACCTCGCGCTCCAGGTGGGGCGCGGCCGGGATGACGCTGTCGGCCGCGTTGACCAGGCCGATGGGGCGGCGCAGGGCCGGCCAGAGCCGGGGGTAGAGCACCCGCGCGACCTCCGCGCCCCAGGTGCCGCCCGCCGAGCCGTCCTCGACCACGCACACGTGCCGGGCCCGCTCCAGCCCGGCGAGCTCGGGCAGCGGGTAGAGCCGGGCGGGGATCAGCAGCTCGCAGGCCAGGTCGTCCTCCAGGAGCAGGGCGCGCATCGCCTCCAGCGCCCGGTGCGTCATGCCGCCGTGGGTGACGAGCACGCAGTCGGGCTCGGTCACCCCGTCCACGAAGACCCGGGCGACGCCGTTGCGCACCTCGTACCCGAACAGGTCGTCCACGGTCCCGCCGGTGTACATCCGCCGGGTGTAGAGGACCTTGTCCTCGAAGAACAGGCAGGGCCGCTCCTGCGCGAACATCTCGGCGAACAGCTCACCGGCGTCGTGGAACGGCGTCATCTCGAACAGCGACAGCCCCGGGACGCCGATGAAGTGCTTCTGCGGGCTCTGGCTGTGGGTGGGGCCGTACCCCCGGTTGCCGCCCGACGGGCAGCGCACCACCAGCGGGATCGGGACGGGCCTGCCGTACATGGAGGTGGACTTGGCGGCGAAGTTCACCAGCTGGTCGAAGGCGAGCGCGGCGAAGTCGGCGAACATGATCTCGACGATCGCCCGGTCCCCGGCCAGCGCCAGGCCCGCGCCGACACCGGTGATCGCACCCTCGCTGAGCGGGGTGGACCGCACCCGCCGGCCGAAGCGGGTGGACAGCCCCCGGGTGACCTTGAAGGCCCCGCCGTAGGGGTCGGAGACGTCCTCGCCGAGCAGGTGCACCCGGGGGTCGGCCTCCATCAGGTCGTGCAGGGCGCGGTTGAGGTGCTCGGAGACCCTGCTCACCCGCGCTCCCACACCGACGGGGGGCGGGCCGTGACCTCGGCGGCGATCCGGCCGACCCGCTCGCGGGCGCGGGCGTCCAGCGGGGCGAAGGTGTCGGGGAAGGCGCGGGCGTAGCGGGTGTACCAGTCGTGGCCGGCGGCCAGGGCGATCTCCTCGGGGCTCCTGGTGTCGTCGCCCTTGCTGTGCGGGCCGATCCGGTGGGTGACGAACTCGACGACCAGCGGTCCCGGCCGTGAGCGGACCGCCTCGACCGGCGCGGCCAGCCCGGCGCGGATCTCCTCCACCTCGGTGGAGGTCACCCGGTGGTACGGGACGTCGAACGCGGCGGCGCGGTCGGCGACGTTCCCGGCCATCTGCGTCGACGTCGGCGTGGACTGGGCGATGCCGTTGTTCTCCACGACGACCAGCAGGGGGACCCGCCAGAGCCTGGCCATGTTGAGCGCCTCGTAGACCGACCCCTCGCCCCAGGTGCCGTCGCCGACGTACACGCAGGCCAGCGCGCCCGTGCCGGCGAGCTTCAGCGCCACGCCCACCGCGACCGGCACGCTCTCACCCTGGACGCCGGTGGACAGGAAACGCCGGTGGTAGACGTGCTGGCTGCCGCCCACCCCGGCGCAGAGCGCGCCCTGGCGGCCCATGATCTCGGCGAGCAACCCGTCCGGCTCGTCGTACCTGGCCAGGAAGTGACCGTGGCCGCGGTGGTTGCTCAGCACGAAGTCCTCCTCGCGCAGCAGCGGCGCGAGGGCGACCGGGATGTACTCCTGCCCCAGGCACGTGTGGGTGGTGCCGCTGAGCTCGCCCGTCTCGAAGAGCCTGAGCAGGGTCAGCTCGAAGTGCCGGATCAGCAGCAGGCGCTCCAGGTCCTCCGGGGGCGGTGCGAGCGGCGATCGCCGCAGGTCATGACGGGGTGAAACGGTGGAGACCACGTGTGCTCCTGGCATCGGGTGACAGGGACCACGCTCGGCCGGGCGCGAAAGGACGGCATGGGAGCGCTCCCACCGGGGAGCGTAGGAGGCCAGGGGCGGTGTGTCAATGACTGGGAAGATGACAGAAAATCAGGAAAGCGAAAAAGTCGGATTTATCTGCGTAAAGGCTCTAACAGGGGGTTTATTCGGCTTTATTAGACTCGAAAACGATGCTGAAACCTTGACGAATTTGGCGTGTCATCCCTAGCCTCCTTCGTGGGAGCGTTCCCACGTCGCCGTGCCCGCACGGCGGACGACGCGCTCGGACGGGTGGAATCATCCCGGCCGCACCAGCGTCACCCGGCGGCGGAGAACATCCGCGCCGATCATCACGCCATCGAACCGGTTCGTCCCCTCTGGGACGCGCCGATCCGCTCGGCCGCCATGGGACCGCCCACTCGGGCGGCCCTGCTTCTCAACCACCGCGAGGGGGCTCGGGTGGTCCTCCTCGCCAGCACGGAGGTGTCGTGACGCGAACCGGCCTCTCACCGGCCAAGAAAGCACTGCTCGCCCAGCGTCTGGGCGGTCGCGTCGTCGCGACGTCGATCCCGCCGCGTCCGGCGGACACGGCGCCGCCGCTCTCGGCGGCACAGGAGCGCCTGTGGTTCCTGGAGCAGTACGCCCCGGGCACCGCCGCGTACACCGTGGCCTTCGCCGCGACCCTGGAGGGGGAGATCGACGAGGCGGCCCTCGGCCGCGCACTGACCGAGGTGACACTGCGGCACGAGAGCCTGCGCACCCGGGTGGTCACCACCGAGGACGGCGGCCCCGCGATCGTCGTGGACGACGCGCCCGCGACCGAACTGCGGATCACCGACGACCCCGCCGAGATCGACGCCGAGACGGCCAGGCCCTTCGACCTGGCCACCGGCCCGCTGCTGCGGGCGCTCCTGGTGCGGCGCGGCCCGGCCGAGCACGTGCTGCTGCTCACCATGCACCACGCGGTGACCGACGGCTGGTCGTGCGACATCGTCATGGAGGAACTCCTCACCCTGCACGCCGCCTACCGCGAGGACCGCGAGGCGGGGCTGCCTGCGGTGCGGGTGCGCTACGGCGACTACGCGCACTGGCAGCGCGGGCGCGAGCACGCGGAGGACGTCACGTACTGGCGGCGGCGCCTGGACGGGCTTGCCCCGCTGGAGCTGCCCACCGACCACCCCCGGCCGGCCGAGCAGGGCTGGCGGGGCGCCGCCTGCGGCGTGAGCCTGGACCCCGCCCTCACCGAGGCGATCACCGCGCTCGGCCGCTCCTGCGGCGCCACCCCGTACATGACGCTGCTGGCCGCGTTCGAGGTGCTGCTCTGGCGCCACTCGGGACAGCGTGACTTCGCCGTCGGCTCGCCCGTCTCCGGCCGGGACCTGCCCGAGCTGGAACGCGTGGTCGGGGTGTTCGTCAACTCGCTGCCGATGCGCGCCGACCTGTCCGGCGACCCCACGTTCGCCGGGCTGCTGGAGCGGGTCAGGGAGACGGCGCTGGACGCCTACGCCCACCAGGAGCTCCCCTTCGACCGGCTGGTCGGGGAGCTGGGGGTGGAGCGGGACGTCGGCCGCTCGCCGGTGTTCCAGGTGATGTTCGCCCTGCAGAACTACCGGTCCAAGCCGCTGGACACCCCGGGGCTGACCATGACCCCGCTCCCGGTCACGGTCACGGCCAGCCGCTTCGACCTTGCCCTCTACCTGTTCGACACCCCCGAGGGCCTGGTCGGGCACTTCACCTACGCCACCGCGCTGTTCCGCCCCGACACGGTCGAGCGGATGGCGGCCTGCTTCGAGCAGCTGCTGAGGTCCGTCGTCGCCGACCCGGCCGCGCGGATCTCCGAGCTGGAGTTCCTGCCGCCGGACGAGCGCCGCCGGGTGCTGGCGCTCGGCGAGTCCGGCCCGGTGACGCCGCTGGGCCCGGGTCTGCTGCACGAGGCCGTGACCGAACGCGCCCGGCTCGTCCCGGACGCCGTCGCGGTCGTCGCCGGCGAGGTCTCGCTGACCTACGCGGAGCTGGAACTGCGGGCCGGCAGGCTCGCCCGCCTGCTGCGGAACCGGGGCGTGGGCGTCGGCGACCGGGTGGCCGTCCTGCTGGAGCAGTCGGCCGAGACGGCCGTCGCGGTGCTCGGCGTGCTCAAGGCCGGTGCCGCCTACCTGCCGCTGGACCCCGAGCACCCGGCCGAGCGGCTCGCGTACGTGCTCTCCGACGCCGGCGCCAGGGCGGTCGTGACCACCCCGGAACTGCGCGACCGCGTGCCGGGCGACGTGCCCGCGGTCCTGGCCGGGGGCCCGGACGGGCGCGGGGCGGAGTACGAGGACGGCCCGGACGGACACGACGGGGAGCCCGCGCCCGGCGTCACCCCCGACGACCTGGCCTACGTCATCTACACCTCCGGGACCACCGGCCGGCCCAAGGGCGTGGCCGTGCAACACCGGCAGGTGATGGTCTACCTCGCCGGGGTGCGCGAGCGGCTGGAGATCGAACCCGGCGGGGTGTACGGGTTGCTGCAGTCCCTCGCGTTCGACTTCGGGGTCACGATC
Organism: Streptosporangium sp. NPDC050148; assembly: GCF_055586505.1. NCBI lineage: Bacteria > Bacillati > Actinomycetota > Actinomycetes > Streptosporangiales > Streptosporangiaceae > Streptosporangium > Streptosporangium sp. NPDC050148. Next base: position 390,100 of record NZ_JBVJIA010000001.1, read on the forward strand.
TTCTACCTCTGCCTGATGAGCGGGGGCGCGCTGCACCTGATCCCCTCCCGCACGGCCGGGCCCGAGCTGGCCGCGTACTTCCGCCGGAACGGCCTCGACTACCTCAAGATCACGCCGTCCCACCTGGCGGCGCTGCTGGCCGACGCCACCCCCGAGGAACTGCTCCCCCGCAGGCTGCTGATCCTCGGCGGCGAGGCCGCCCCCCGCGCCTGGGCGGCCGGGCTCGCGGCGACCGGGCGGTGCCGGGTGGTCAACCACTACGGCCCCACCGAGGCCACCGTCGGCGTCACCACCTACCGGGTCGTCCCGGGAAGCGTCGTCCCCGACGGCGCCCCCGGCGCCCCCGGCGCCCCCGGCGCCCCCGACGGTGTCTCCGGTGTCCCCGGTGTCCCCGGTGACGCGGTCGCGGGCGGGGGCGCGGTGGGGGCCGGAACGGTCCTGCCCATCGGCTCTCCCATGCCCGGCGCCCTGGTACGGGTACTCGACGACGACCTGCGGCCGGTCCCGGCCGGTGTGCCCGGTGAGATCTTCCTCGGCGGCGACCGGCTCGCCCGCGGGTACCTCGACCGCCCCGCTCTCACCGCCGACCGCTTCCTGCCCGACCCGTACGGCGCCCCCGGCACCCGGATGTACCGGACCGGGGACCTCGGCCGGTGGCTGCCCGGCGGGGAGCTGGAGTTCCTCGGCCGCCGCGACCTGCAACTGAAGGTCCGTGGCTACCGGGTGGAGCCGGGCGAGATCGAGGCGGTGCTCGCCGAGCACCCCCGGGTGGCGCACGCGGTCGTGGAGCTGCGCGGCGGGCGGCTGGTCGCCTACCTGGTCGCCCCGGCCGCGGGTGGCCGGGCGTCGAACGGCGCGGCCCCGAACGGCGCGGCCCCGAACGGCACGGCCCCGAACGGTGCCGTCCCCGATGGCGCGGTCACCGGCGACGCGGCCGCGGACGGTGCGGTCCCCGGCGGTGCGGAGCTGCGGTCCTGGCTGGCGGAGCGGCTCCCCGACTACATGGTCCCGGCCCGCTACCTCTGGCTGGACGAGCTGCCGCTGAAGTCGCACGGCAAGGTCGACAGGTCCAGGCTGCCCGACCCCGGCGTCGAGGCGCCGTCCGCCGGGTCCGTACCGCCCGAGACCCCGCTGGAGGAGACGGTCGCCGCGATCTGGGCGGACGTCCTGGAGGTGGAACGGGTCGGCGCGCTCGACGACTTCTTCGACCTGGGCGGCCACTCGCTGCTCGCCATGCGGGTGATCGCCCGGTTGCGCAAGGAGGTCCCCGGCCGGGTGCCGACCGTGCTGGAGCTGTTCAAGAACCGCACGGTCAGGGACCTGGCCCGGTTGCTGGAGAGCGGCGACGAGGGCACGGCCGGGCTGCTGCACCGGCTCACCCCGGCCAGGACGGCCTCGGCCACCATGGTCTGCGTCCCGTTCGGCGGCGGCAGCGCCGTCGTCTACCAGCCGCTGGCCGACGAGCTGCCCGCGGACTGGGCGCTGTACTCGGTCGCGGTCCCCGGGCACGAGCTCGGCGAGCGGTCCCGTCCCTTCGACGAGGTCGCCCGCGAGTGCGCCGACGAGATCCTCGCCGGGATCAAGGGATCGCTGGTCCTGTACGGGCACTGCGGGCTCGGCGTCATGCTGGTCACCGAGATCGCCCGCCACCTGGAGGAGGCCGGCCGCCCGGTCGACGCGATCTACCTCGGCGGGGTGTTCCCCTTCGCCCGTCCCGGCCGCGGCCTGGGCCGGCTCGGCACCCTGATGGACCGGCTGACCAGCGACCAGGGCAGGATCAACGCCCTGGCCGCGGCCGGTCTGGACGTCGAGGAGTTCGAGCGCGACCAGCTCAAGCTGATCATCGAGAACCGCCGCAACGGCACCCGGACCGCCGAGCGCTACTTCACCCGGCTGTTCGAGGAGGAGACCCGCCCGTTCCAGGCGCCGATCATCTCGGTGGTGGGGGAGCGGGACCCGGCGACCGAGTTCTACCAGGAGCGCTACCGCGAGTGGCGGCACCTGTCCGGCACCGCCGCCTGCGTGGTGCTCGACGAGGCCGGGCACTTCTTCGTGAAGTACCGCGCCCGCGAGCTGGCCGACATCCTCACCGGCACCCACCTGGCCATCGCCTCCGGGCGGACGGCGCCGCTGGAGCGCACCGAGGACTCCACCTGGTGGCTCCAGGGCGTCTCCGGGCCGCCGCCCGTCCCCGCGCCGTCCCCGGTCCCGGGATCGTCCCCGGGCCGGGCGCTGTCCCTGGTCCCCGACCCGTCCCCGGACTCCGGGGGCGCCGGGGGCTCAGGGGCGTCCGTGACCGGGCCGGACCGGCCCGCCGCGACGACGGGACCCCCGCCCGGGATGCGGCGGTTCCTGCTGGTCTCGGTCGGACAGCTCGTCTCGATCACCGGATCGGCGCTGACCGAGTTCGCCATCCCGATCTGGATCTACCTGAACACCGGCTCGCTGGTGAGGTTCGCGCTCTTCGCGGTGCTCGGCCTGGTGCCGGGCATGCTCGTGGCGCCGCTCGCCGGGGCGATCGTGGACCGCTACGACCGGCGCAAGGTCATGCTCTGCGGGGACGTCGCCGCCGGGAGCACGCAGCTCGCGCTCGGCGTGCTGCTCTGGACCGGGAACCTGCAGATCTGGCACATCTACCCGCTGCTGGTCTGCCTGTCGGTCGCGCTCACCTTCCAGCGGTTCGCGTACGGCTCGGCGATCCCGCAGCTGGTCCCCAAGCGGTTCCTCGGGCACGCCAACGGGGTGGTCCAGATGGCCACCGGCACCGCCCAGCTCATCGTGCCGCTGATCGCGACGGGCCTGATGGCCACCATCGGGCTGGAGGGCATCCTCATCATCGACGTGGTCAGCTACGCGGTCGCCACGCTGGTCCTGCTCTTCGTCCGCTTCCCGTCGGCCATGCCGTGGCGCCGCAGGGAGAGCGTCCTGGCCGAGATGGCCAACGGCATCCGCTACTCCTGGGGCAACACCGGCTTCCGCGGCATGCTCGTGTTCTTCGCGGTGCTGAACGTCTTCCTGTCACCGCTCTTCCTGATGGTCTCGCCGCTGGTGCTGTCGTTCGCCACGCTCGACGACGTCGGCGCGATCGCGTTCGCCGGAGGGCTCGGCGTCTTCCTCGGCGGCCTGACCATGACCGTCTGGGGCGGCCCCCGCAGGCGCCGCCTGTACGGGGTGCTGCTGGCCACGCTCACCCTCGCGGTGTTCTGCGTGCTCACCGGCCTGCAGCAGAACCTCGTCGTGATCGGGGCCGGGGCCTTCGGGATGTCGTTCTGCCTGACGATGCTCAACGGCGTCTACGCCACGATCATCCAGGTCAAGGTGCCGCAGCGCTTCCACGGCCGGGTCATCGCGCTCAACACGCTCGTCGCCTGGTCCACCCTGCCGATCGGCTTCGGCCTGGTGGCCCCGTACGGCAGCGCCGTGTTCGAGCCGCTGATGGCGCCCGGCGGGCCGCTGGCCGGCACGGTCGGCCTGGTGCTCGGCACCGGTGAGGGACGCGGCATCGGCTTCATGTACGTGTGCTTCGGGCTGGCCATCGCGCTCATCGCGCTGGTCGCCATGCGGGTGCGGGTGCTGGCCCGTTTCGACGTCGACGTCCCCGACGCGCTCCCCGACGACCTGGTCGGTTTCGAGACCCTGCAGAGCCGCGCCCGCAACAGAAACCGTACGGAAAAAGAAACGGAAGAGGTCAGAGCATGACCGACCCGCTGGCCCGTAGGATCGCCGGCATGATCTCCACCGCCTGCGACGGGCGGCCGACCGCTCAGGAGATCCTCGGTTCGGACGGTTCGCTGTCCGCGCTCGGTGTCACCTCGCTGGGGCTGCTCCGGCTCATCGACGCGGTGGAGGAGGAGTTCGACGTCACCCTCGACCTGGACGGCGAGGCCGCCTACCTGGACAGCTTCCCGCTGCTGGTCGGATACGTGAACGAGAGGACGCCGTGACCTCCCCGGCGACCCCGCCGACACCCGCGACCGTGACGACGACCCCGACGACCCCGACGGTCTCGCCGGTCCCGGCGAGGCCGGCTCCCGTCCCGGCCCCGGCGACCGTTCCCGGGATGCTCCGGCTGCGCGCCGCGCAGGAGCCGGAACGGGCGGCGGTCATCGTCGAGGGCGGCCCGGAGATGACCTTCGGCGAGTGGGAACGCCGCTCGGACGCGGTCGCGCACGGCCTGCTGGAGCGGGGCGTGCGGCACGGCGACCGGATCGGGCTGCTGTTCGGCAGCCGGGACTGGGCCGACTTCTCGGTCGCCTACTGCGCGGTCCTCAAGGCCGGGGCGGTCGCCGTGCCCGTCTCCGACCGGCTCGCCCCCGCCGAGGTCCGGCACATGCTGGAGCACTGCTCGGCCTCGGCGGTGCTGTGCGGGACCGGCCTGGTCCCCCCCGGCGGGAGCGACCGGTGGAGCGCGGCCGTCGCGGACCTGGAGGACGGCACGGACACCCCGCCCGACGTCCGGGTCTCACCCGGCGACCTGGCCCAGATCCTCTACACCTCCGGCACCACCGGCCTGCCCAAGGGGGTGGGCGCCAGCCACGCGAACCTGGCGTACGGCTGCGAGACCCGGCCGAACCGGCGCAGGTTCGGCCACTCGCGCAACCTGCTGCACGCCTTCCCGATCGGCACCAACGCCGGCCAGACGATGCTGATCAACGCGCTGGACGCCCGCCCGGCCATGCTCACCCTGGCGCGCTTCACCCCCGCCCGCTTCGCCAGGCTGATCGAGTCGCGGGGCGTGGGGACCGTGTTCGTGGTCCCGGCCATGGCGATCGAGTTCCTCAACGCGGGCCTGCACGAGCGGCACGACATGTCGAGCGTCCTGCTGCTCGGCTCGGCGGCCTCGGCCCTCCCACCGGCCGTGGCCGTACGGCTGGCCGCCGCCTTCCCCAAGGCGACGATCACCAACTACTACACCTCCACCGAGGCGGCCCCCGCCCAGACGATCATGATCTTCGATCCGTCCCGGCCGGGGGCGCTGGGCAGACCGGCGGCCGGAGCCGCGCTGCGCGTCGCCGACGCCCAGGGCCGCGCGCTGCCCAGGGGCGAGACCGGTGAGGTGTGGCTGCGCTCGCCCACCGCGCCGCGTTCCTACTACCGGGACGAGCGCTCCGGTACCGAGACGTTCCGTGACGGCTGGGTGCGGATGGGGGACCTCGGCTACCTGGACGACGGCGGTTACCTCCACCTCGTCGACCGGGAGGGCGACGTGGTCAAGTCGGGCGCGTTCAAGGTCTCGACGATCCAGGTGGAGGCGGCGCTGCACGAGCACGAGGACGTCGCCGAGGCCGCGGTGGTCGGCGTCCCGCACCCGGTGCTCGGCACCGTCGTGGCCGCCGCGGTGGTGCTGCGCCCCACCCGGTCCGGGCGGCCGGACGGGGAGCCGTCGGGTCCCGGGGGTCCCGGCGGGGGGTTCGCCGGGGAGCTGCGCGCCTTCCTGATGGAGCGCCTGGCCGGGCACGAGCTTCCCGACCGGGTGCTCGTGGTCGACGCCCTGCCCAGGAACCAGTCGGGAAAAGTCATCAAAAGGGAGCTGCGGGGCCTGTTCGAGGCCGCCGCGGCAGGCCGGACGGAGGGCACCTGAAATGTCGCTGCCGCTGATAGACGGATGGGAAAGGGCGTCCTTCGCCCAGCAGGGGATGTGGATCACCGAGCGGACGGGTGCCGGCGGCCGGGCCTATGCGATGCCGCTGACCGTGCGGTTCGACGGCCCGCTCGACGTGGACGCGATGCTCGCCGCCTGCGCGGCCGTCGTCGGGCGCCACCCCGTGCTCGCCGCGGTCCTGGCGGAGCGGGACGGCGAGATCCGGCTGCTCACCGGCGAGGCGCCGCCGCCGATCCGGTTCACCGACCTGTCCGGGCCCTCCGGCGAGGCCGCCCACGAGGCCGCGATCGACCAGGCCCTCGAGGCCGAGGTGGCCCGCCCCTTCGACCTGGAGACCGGCCCGCCGTCCAGGTTCACCCTGTTCAGGCTCGCCCCCGGCCGTCACCTGCTGCAGGTCGTCGCCCACCACGCCGTCTTCGACGGCATGTCGAAGGAGGTCCTGCTCCGCGACCTCGCCGCCGCCCACGCGGGGTCCGCGCAGGCCCCCCTGCCGATCTCGTACGGGGAGGCGGCCCGTGCCGAACAGGAGCGGGTGGCCGCCGCGCTGGAGGAGGCCGCGGAGTTCTGGCGCCCGCGCTGGCACGACGAGCAGGAGGTGGCGCTGCCCGGCCCGGCCCGTCCCTCGCTGCGCGCCGCCCCCGGCGACACCCTGGACCTGCACCTCGGCGACGAGGTCGCCGCGATCGCCGGGCCGCTGGGCCTGACCCGCTTCGAGACGGTGCTGGCCGTCCTGCACACGCTGCTGTACGGGTACGGCAACACCACGGTCGCGGTGGCCGTGGACCTGTCCACCAGGACCGAGGAGACGCGCGAGCACGTGGGCGCGTTCGTCAACGAGCTGCCCGTGGTGTCCCGCCCGGCGGGGACGTTCGCCGAGTTCGCCCGGTCGGTGCGGGAGGAGGTGCGGGCGATCTACCGCTTCCGGGAGGTCCCGCTGGCCAGGGCCCTGGGCGGGATCAGCCCGCGCGCCGCGCTCACCCCGGTCTCGCTCAGCTACCGGGGACGCTCGGGCGCCGACCCCTCCTTCGACGGCCTGGACGCCTCGGTCGACTGGTCGGCCTCCAACGGCGCGGTCCGCAACACCCTGCACCTGCAGATCGTCGACGGCCCGGACGGGATGCGGGCCCACCTGCGGTTCAACCCCGAGGCCATCGGCCGCGCCGCCTGCGAGCGCGTCGCCGAGGACCTGCGCGTGCTGCTGGAGGGCGTCGCCGCCCGTCCAGGCACCCCGATCGACGAGCTCCCCCTGCCCGCCCGGGTCGTCCGCGCGGTCCCGGCGGAGGCCGCGGGAGCCACGGGAGGCACGGAGGCGGCGGGCTCCGTCGCGGTCGCGTCCCCGGTGGCCGCGCCCGCCACGCAGGGGGCGGCCACCGGGGACGCGGAACTCGTGCGGGTGGTGACGGAGATCTGGTGCGAGGCGCTCGGGACGGACGAGGTCGGCCCGGAGGACGACCTGTTCGACCTCGGCGGGCACTCGCTGACCATCACCCAGATCATCGCCCGGGTCCGGGACCGACTCGGCGTCGAGCTCTCCTTCGAGGTGTTCATCGACACCCCGACCGTCGCGGGCGTCGTCGAGGAGATCGGCAGGTCCCGATGACGGCGACGGCGGACGGACTGGTGCCGCTGCCCTCCGAGACGGTGGAGTTCACGGGCGCGCGAGGCGGCGACGCGCCGTTCACCTGGGGTCAGCTGGCCTTCTGGCGGCTCACCCGGTGGCTGGACGACGACGACCCGTTCTACAACATGTCCTGGGTGCTGCCGGTCTACGGCAGGCGCGACCTCGACGCCGTCCTGTCCGCCCTGCGCGCGCTCGTCGAGCGGCACGAGGCGCTGAGGACGACGTTCGAGCAGACGCCCGAGGGACCGGTGCAGCACGTGGCCGGCCGGGGCCGGTTCACCGTCGAGGTGTTCGACACGAACGTCAAGCCGCTCGCCGCCGCCAGGGAACTGGCCGCGGGGATGGCCGCCAGGGCGTTCGAGTACGCCGTCGAGCTGCCGTTCCGCTGCGCCGTGGTGACGGTCGACGGACGCCCCAGGATGGTCGCGTTCGCCCTGTGCCACCTGGCCGTGGACGGTGGCGCGCTGGACGTGCTGGCGCGCGACTGGCGGAGCCTGCTGGCCGGGGCCGAGCCCCCGGGGCCGGTGTGGCAGCCGATGGACCAGGCCGCCTTCGAGCAGGAGGGGGCGGGCGCGGCCCGTGGCGAGCGGGCGCTGCGGCACTGGCGCGCGCAGCTGGAGCGGGTGCCCATGACCATGTTCGACTTCCCCCCCGCCGAGCCGGAGGAACCGCGGTTCATCCGGCTCGGCATGGAGTCGGTCGCCGCGGCGGCCGCGACCGAGACGCTGGCGGCGCGCTGGTCGGTGAGCGCGTCCACCGTGCTGACCACGGCGAGCGCGGTGCTGCTGAGCGCGCTCACCGGGCACCGCCAGGTGGTCATGCAGCTCATCGTGGCCAACCGGCACGACCCCCGGGTCGCGAGCATGGCGGGCACCGCGGCGCAGGACGGGCTCTTCGTCCTCGACCTGCCCGGCGGGACGTTCGCCGACGCCACCCGCGCCGGGCACCGGCAGGCGCTGACCGCCTACCGGAACGCCCAGTACGACGCGTACCGGATGATGGCGCTGCGCGAGGAGGTCGGCCGCGAGCGCGGCGGGCCGATCAACCTGTCGGCCTACTTCAACGACGCCAGGACCATCACCGACTGGCCGCACCTGCCCGCGGTGGACCCGCCGGGCGATCCGGCCGCGATCGCCGCCCTCACCGGGCGGACCAGGGTCTTCCACGTCGCCTCCTGGGCGCAGGTGGACGCCACGGCCATGTTCTCCACCGGCCCCGCCACCGACGTCTGCCAGCTCTACCTGATGGTCGACACGGCCTACGTGCCGCGCTCCACGACCCAGGCGCTGCTGCTCGGCATGGAGACGCTGCTCGTCGCCGCGGTGGCCGGGGACGTCCCGCTGGACGGGGTCGCGGAGCTGTGCGGCATCACGCCGGTGGAGCGTCCCGCCGCGACGCTGGAGCACCCGGATCCGGTGGACGCCGTTCCGATGGGCGCGAGCCCGATGGACGCCGCTCCGATCGACGCCGTTCCGATGGGCGTCGGCCCGGTGGACGCGGGTCCGATGGAGGCCGGGCGGCTCGCCGGGCAGGGCGCCGCCGTGCCCGCGACACCGGGAGGTGGCCGGTGACCGCGGAGGAGCAGGCGCCGCCGGGCTCGCGCGCGGCGCTGCTCGACCGGCTGCTGCGGCTGCCTCCCGAACGGCGCGAGGCGCTGCTGCGGGAGATCCGCGAGCGGGGCGGGAACGGCCCCGCGGGGACGACGGACCGGGACACGCCCAGGGGCACGGCCGGGAACACGCACGGGAGTGCGGCCGAGATCCCCGGGAACACGACCGGCCGGGACGCGGGCACGGACGACGGCGCGGCCGGGGAGGGTGAGGTCTGGCCGCTGTCGTTCGGGCAGGAGCGCCTGTGGTTCCTCGGCAGGTTCGACCCGGCCGACACCACGTACCACACCCCCTGGTGCGTGCGGCTGCGCGGACCGGTCGACGCCGGCGCGATCGCCGCGGCCTTCACCCGCGTCGTCGAGCGGCACCACGTGCTGCGCACCCGCTACCGGCTGGACGGGGACCGTCCCGTCCAGGTCGTCGTGCCCGCCGCGCCGGTGCCGGTGGAGTCGGTGGACGTCACCGGCGACCCCGACCCCGCCGTGGTGGAGTTCGTCGACCGGCCGTTCGACCTGGAGCACGGCCCGCCGCTGCGGGTCGCGCTGCTGCGGCTGGGCGAGGACGACGTCCTGCTCTGCATCGTCCTGCACCACATCGTCGTGGACGGCTGGTCGCTGGACGTGCTGATGCGCGAGGTGACCGAGTGCTACGCCGCCCACCGGGAGGGCAGGCCGCCGCGGCTGGAGGAGCTTCCCACCCAGTACCCGTGGGTCGCCGAGGAGGACAGGCGCCGCGCCGAGAGCGACGAGGACGCCTCGCACCTGGAGTACTGGACCAGGACGCTCGCCGGGGTGCCCGCCCTCGACCTTCCCCCGGACCGTCCCCGCCCGGCCCGCTGGAGCGGACGCGGCGGGCAGGAGAGCCTGCTCGTGCCCGACGAGACGATCACCCGGCTGGAGGAGGTCGCCAGGGCGGCGCGCTGCACGCTCTTCACCGCGCTGCTCGCCGCCTACCAGGTGACCCTGGGCGGGGCCTGCGGGCAGGACGACTTCTGCGTCGGCGTGCCGGTCGCGGGCCGGGACCGCACCGAGATCGAGCCGCTCATCGGCTACTTCGCGACCACCATGGTGATGCGCGCGGACCTGTCCGGCGACCCCACCTTCCGCGAGCTGCTCAAGCGCACCCGGCTGGCGCTCTTCCGGGGGCTGCAGCACGCCGGCACGCCGTTCGAGCGGATCCTCGGCGCGCTGCGCCTGCCCCGCGACCTGGGCAGGCCGCCGCTCTACCAGGCCATGTTCAACCTGCACAACCTGCCCAAGGGCCACCTGCTGAACACCACGATGGGCGACCTGTCGGCCGAGTTCCGTCCCGTCCCCACGGCCGGCCGTACCAAGGCCGAGGTGTCCGTGGACGCCTGGCGGGGGCCCGAGGGCCTCGGCGGCGTCCTCGACTACAGCAGTGACCTGTTCTCCGCCGAGACCGCGCGGCGCCTGACCCGGTCCTTCACCGGCGTGGTGGAGCGCGCCGGGGCCGACCCGGATCTCCGGCTGTCCGACCTGAGAGGTGCAACACCGTGGTGACGACCGTGCCGACGACGCCGAACCCGTTCCTGGGCCCGTCCCCGAACGCGGCCCCGGCCCCGGCCCCGGCGCCGGAGCCGGTGCCGGGACCCGGCGGGGACGCCGGATCCGTGCGGGAGCCGGGGACGGGACGATCCCGGGCCGGATCCGCGCACCGCTCACCCGCCCCGGCACCGGACGCGGTGGCCGTCAGCGGCCCCGGGGGCGAGCTGACCTACCGGGAGCTGTCCCGGCGGGTCGGCGACCTCGCCACCGTGCTGCGCGAGCGGGGGGTGGGCCCGGAGACACCCGTCGGGCTGTGCATGGAACGGACCACGGGGATGGTCGTCGCGCTCCTGGCGGTCTGGGCCGCGGGCGGCGCCTACGTGCCCCTCGACCCGGCCTTCCCCGAGGACAGGCTGGCCCTGATGCGCGAGGACGCCGGGATCGGCCTGGTGCTGACCCAGCCCGGCGTGGACCGGCGGCTGCTGGCCGGCGTCCCCGACGTGCTCTCCCTCACGGCCGGTGGCGAGGTCCCGCCGGTGCCGGGCGGCACGCCCGCGCCCGGTGCCGTCCCTGCCGTCCCTGCCACCCCCGGCCTTTCCGCGCCGGGTCTTCCCGTTCCCGGGCTCTCCGGCCCGGCCGGGAGCGGGCTGGCGTACGTGCTCTACACCTCGGGTTCCACCGGGCGGCCCAAGGGCGTCGAGGTGCCCGGCCGGGCGGTGGCGAACCTGCTCGCGTCGTTCGCCGACCGGCCGGGACTCCTCCCAGAGGACCGCTGGCTGGCCGTCACGACCCTGTCGTTCGACATCTCCGTGCTGGAACTGCTGCTGCCGCTGGCGTGCGGGGCGCGGGTCGTGGTGGCCTCCGCCGAGCAGGCCGCAGACGGCCCGGCACTGCGGGCGCTGGCGGTCGCCGAGCGGATCACGGTCATGCAGGCCACCCCGGCGACGTGGCGGATCCTGCTGGAGGCCGGGGGCGTACCGGAGACGGTCCGCCTGCGGCTCTGCGGGGGAGAGGCGCTGCCCCGCGACCTCGCCGACGCGCTCCTCGCGCCCGGCGCGGACCTGTGGAACGTCTACGGGCCGACCGAGACGACCGTGTGGTCCACGGCCGGGATCGTCGAGCCGCCCCCGGCCGGGATCGGCCTGGGAGGGCCGATCGCCGGGACGTTCCTGTACGTCCTCGACGAGCGCGGCCTTCCGGTGCCGGACGGCGAGGCGGGCGAGCTGCACATCGGCGGCGACGGGCTGGCCCGCGGCTACCGGGGCATGCCCGGCCCGACCGCGGCCCGGTTCCTGCCCGACCCCTTCGCCGGCCGTCCCGGGGCCCGCATGTACGCCACCGGCGACCTGGTCCGGAACGCCCCGGACGGGCGCCTGGAGTACCTCGGCCGGGCGGACCGGCAGGTCAAGATCAGAGGGTTCCGCGTCGAGCTCGGGGAGATCGAGACCGTGATGCACTCGGTGGAGGGGGTGCGCCGGGCCGCCGCGGGCGTCTGCGACGGGCCGGACGGCCTGCCCAGGCTGGTGGCGTACGTGGTCCCCGCGCCCACCCCGGCGCGGCTACCGGCGCCGGAGGACCTGTGGGAGACGCTGCGCGACCGGCTGCGCGCGAGCCTGCCCGAGTACATGGTCCCCGCGCACCTCGTCACGCTCGACGCCCTGCCGCTCACCCCCAACGGCAAGCTCGACCGCGCGGCGCTCCCCGCGCCCGACTGGACGGCGTCGCCGGCGACCCCCTACCGGGCACCCTCGACCCCCGCCGAGGACGAGCTCGCCACGATGTGGGCCGAGGTGCTGGGGGTGGACCGGCCGATCGGGGTCGACGACGACTTCTTCGAGCTCGGCGGGCACTCCCTGACCGCGGCCCGGATCATCGCCAGGGTCCAGTCGCGCTTCGGGGCCGCCGTGCCGATCGTGGCCCTCTTCGAGAACCCGACCGTCGCGGGGCTCGCCCGGTGCCTGGACGACCTGGACGACGACGACCTGGACCTCTCCGAGATCGCCGCGCTGCGCGACCGGCTCGACGGGCTCGACGCCGACGAGCTGGCCGCCATCTTCGACGAACTGGCGCCGGGCTCGTGAAGGCGCCCCTGTCCCCGGCGCAGGAGCGGCTCTGGCTCCTGCAGCGTCTCGACCCGGGCAACGCCTCCTACAACGTGTACCTGGTCCGCAGGCTCGAGGGCCCGCTGGACAGGTCCGCGCTGCTGCTCGCGCTCGCTGACGTCCTGTCCCGGCACGAGAGCCCGCGCACCCGGTTCACCGAGGAGGAGGGCGTGCCCTGGGCCGTGGTGGAGAACGACCCGCCCGCGGTCGAATGGCTGGACGCCGGCGACCGCGGTGACGCCGGACGCCTGGTGACCGAGCGGGTCAACGCCCCGTTCGACCTGGAGGCCGGGCCGCCGCTGCGCGCCGCGGTGATCCGGGTCGACGCGGGCGAGCACGTGCTCTGCCTCACGATGCACCACATCGTCGCGGACGGCTGGTCGCTCAACGTCCTCCTCGACGACCTGGCCGACTGCTACACCGCCCGGCTGTCCGGGACCGAACCCCGGCTGCGCCCGCTGCCCGTGCAGGCGAGCGACTACGCCCGCTGGCAGCGGCGCAGGGCCGGGCGGGCCGTGCCGTACTGGCGTGAGAAGCTCGCCTCCCCGCCCGCGTCGGAGCTGCCGTTCCGGCGCGCGGGGCAGGGGAGCGGGCGCGGCGAGACGCAACGCGTCCGGTTGCCCGCGGCCACGGCGCGCAGGCTGGAGTCGCTGGCCGCCGAGCACCGCACCACCCTGTTCACGGTGCTGGTCGCGGCCTACCAGACGCTGCTGCTGCGGCACACCGGGCAGGACGACGTCCTGGTCGGCACCGTCGTGGCGGGCCGTGACCGGGTCGAGCTGGAGCCGATGGTCGGGTACGTCTCCCAGACGCTGATCCTGCGCGGCGACCTGGCGAGCGATCCGCCGTTCACCGCGCTGATCGGCCGTACCCGCGGCGAGGTCCTGGGGGCGCTGGGCAATCCCGCGGTCCCCTTCGAGCAGCTCAGCCACCCGGCCGAGTCGCTGCTGCCCTCCATGCTCATCCTGCACACCCAGGACGCCGGTCCGCGACGGCCCTTCGGCGACCTGACCGTGACCGACGCCGACGCGGGTTTCCGGCAGGCCAAGGTGGACCTCCTGGTGGAGGCGTGGTCCGACGAGAACGGCCTGGAGCTGTCCTTCTGCCACGACACCGGCCTGTTCGGGACGGAGGAGGTCGGCCGCCTGGCCGCCAGGTTCGCCCTCCTGCTCGGATCCGTCGCGGCCCGCCCGGACACCCCGCTGTCGGCGCTGCCGGTCTGGACCGACGCCGACCACTCCGACATCCGCACGCTGCCGGCCGGACCGGTCCCGCCCGCCGGGTACGCGGCGCCGTCCGCCCCGGACACCGTCACGGACACCGCCACGGTCCCCGGGATGATCGCCGAGGCGGCGCGGCGGGCCCCCGGGGCGATCGCCGTGGTCTGCGGCCGGGAGAGCGTCACCTACGGCGAGCTGCTGGCCCGCGCGCGGGCGCTCGCCGGGGTCCTGCGTGAGCACGGCGTGCGGCGCGGCGACGTGGTCGGCGTCTGCCTGCCCCGCTCGGTGGAGGCGATCGTCGCGCTGCTCGCCACCTGGCAGGCCGGGGCCGCCTACCTGCCGTTCGATCCCGAGGTGCCGGACGAGCGGCTGGCCTTCTCGATGGCGGACGCCTCGGCCACCTGCCTGATCACCCTGCGCGAGGCGCCCCCGGGCCGTGTCGCCGTCGCCCCCTCCGCCGGGAACGGTGCCTCCACCGGAAACGCGACCTCCCCCGGGAGCGGTGCCTCCACCGGGGACGCGGCCTTCACCGGGAACGGGACGGCACGTGTCACCGGGGACGGTGACGCGGGCCGGATCGCGCTCGGACCGCCGGACGCCGCGTACGTCATCACCACCTCGGGCTCCACCGGCGTGCCCAAGGGGGTGCTGGTCGAGCACGGCGCGGTGGCGGCGCGGGTGCGCTGGATGCGCGCGGACTACGGCCTGACCCCGGCCGACGAGGTCGTGCAGTTCGCCTCGCTCGGCTTCGACACCCACGTCGAGGAGATCTTCCCCACGCTGGCCGCGGGGGCCAGGCTCGTCCTGCTCCCCGACGGCGCGACGTCCCTGCCCGCCCTGCTGTCCTCGCCCGCGGGCCGGACCGTCACCGTGCTCGACCTGCCGACCGCGTACTGGCACTCGCTGACCGAGGAACCGGAGGAGACGGCCTGGCCGCCCGCCCTGCGCCTGGTCGTCCTGGGTGGCGAGCAGGTCGCGGCACCTGCGGTGGAACGCTGGCGCGGCCTGCTCGGCGACCGCGTCCGGCTGGTCAACACCTACGGCCCCACCGAGGGGACGGTGATCGCCACCGCCGCCGACCTCGGGGCCGGGGACGTGGCCGGCCGCCCGCCGATCGGGACGCCGATCGGCGAGACCACCGTCCGCGTGCTCGACGGCCGGGGAGAGCCCCTGCCGCCCGGAGCGGCCGGGGAGCTGGTCATCGGCGGGGCCGGGGTGGCCCGGGGCTACCTCGGCAGGCCCGCGCTGACGGCGGGCGCGTTCGTCCCCGACCCCTACGGGGCGCCGGGAGCGCGCCGCTACCGCACCGGCGACCGGGCGCGGTGGCGTCTCGACGGGCGGCTGGAGTTCCTTGGACGGTTCGACGCGCAGCTGAAGATCAGAGGCTTCCGGATCGAACCCGGGGAGGTGGAGAGCCGCCTGCTCGCCCACCCGGAGGTACGGCAGGCCTTCGTGACCGGCCGGGGCGAGGAGCTCGTCGCCTACGTCACCGGCACCGCGGACCCGGCAGAGCTCAGGGCCCACCTGGAGCGGTCGCTGCCGCACCAGCTCGTCCCCACCTCCTGGGTGACGCTGGACGCGCTGCCGCTCACCACGAGCGGCAAGGTCGACCGGGCCGCGCTCCCCGAACCGGCCGCACCGGTCCCGTCCGCGGGGCGCGTCGAGCCGCGGACGGACGCCGAGAGGCTGGTGGCCGGGATCTGGGACGAGCTGCTCGGCGCGGGTCCGGTCGGCGTCTTCGACGACTTCTTCGCGCTGGGCGGGCACTCCCTGCTGGCGACCCGGGTGGCGGCCCGGATCAGGCGGGCCACCGGGATCGAGGTGCCGATCCGCACGGTCTTCGCCCGGAGCACGGTGGCCGGGCTCGCCGAGGCGCTGGAGGAGCTGCTGATCGAGGAACTGGAGGCGCTGTCCGACGAGGAGGCCATGGAACTGCTCGCCGACTCCTGAACCCCGACGACCGGGTCCCCGGCCGGGCCTCGTCGGCCGGGGACCCGGTCGTGCCCTCCCGGCCGGGGCGTCCCGCATGCCCGTCACCCTCCACACGGTGTTCGTCATGCCCGGCCCGGATCGCGGTGGTGCCCGGAGCGGCTGTCGGCGCCGTACCCCCGTCGGATTTTTCGCCCTGATTGTGCGAAGAATCCAATAAGACGGAAAGGTCTCCGAGGGTATGAGGTCCCGCGTGCCGGTGTGGCGTCCTTCACTCAGCGTTGTATTCGGGCCATCCTCGATCCGTTCGGTGACGGGACCGTCGCGTTGGGTGATGTCACCCTTCCGGTATGGCAGTGGTAGCTCCCCGGCCCGTCGTGGGAATCATGCTCCTGATCTTCGTCAGCGCCGCCTGGGGATCGGCCTTCCCGCTGATGAAGGACCTCATCGTCCGCGTGCCCGTCGCGGACCTGCTCGCCGAGCGGTACGGCATCGCCGCGCTCGCGCTGGCCGCGCTCCGTCCCGGGCACCTGCGTGGGCTGCCCGAGGGCACCTGGCCGACCGGCATCCTGCTCGGCCTGCTGTTCGGCCTGGGCCAGACGGTCCAGGCGGTCGCGCTGCACGACCTGCCCTCGTCGGTCTCCGGGTTCACGGTCGGCTCGTACGTGGTGATCACCCCGGTCCTCGGGCTGGTCCTGCTGGGGGCAAGGACGTCGGCGCGGGTCTGGGCCGCGGCGGCGCTGGCGATGGCCGCGATGGCCGTCTTCACCGTGCTGCGCGGCACCGAGGGCGGTCACGTCTCGCCGCCCGCGCTGTTCGTCACCCTGCTGTCGGCGGTGCTGTACGCGGGCCACACGCTGGCGCTCGGCAACTCCCCGGCCGCCCGGCGGAACGCCTACGCGGTCACGGTGATCCAGCTCGGCACCATCGCCGTGATGACGGGCCTCCTCGCCGCGCCGGACGGCCTGACCCTGCCCGCCACCCCGGGCGACTGGGCCGCCCTCGGCCACCTGTCGATCGTGGCGTGCGCGCTGGGCTTCCTGGCCCGCTCGTGGGGCCAGGTGCACGTCCCGCCGGTGTCCGCGGCGGTGATCCTGTCGTCCCAGCCGCTCTGGGTGACCGCCCTGGCCATCGCGCTGTACGGCGAGCCGCTCACCGTGGGCGTCTTCCTCGGGGGAGGGCTGATCGCCCTCGCCATGCTGCTGATCGTGCTGCCCGGCGGGCCGCTCAGTCCAGCTCGTCGGGTGACAGACCCAGTTCCGCCGCCGCGGCCGTCCGGATGAACCCGGTCAGGCGGGCCCGGGGCAGCACCCGGCGATGCACCGTCAGCTGCGTGGACAGGCCGTCGATCAGCGAGATGATCCGCCAGGTCGCCCCCTCGGGGTCGGCGCAGGTGAACACCCCCGCCCTGACACCGTCCTCGATGATCGCGCGCAGGGACTGCCTCCAGCGCAGGTCGATCCTGCGGGACATCTCCTCCAGGTCGGGGTTGCGCATCGACTCGGCCCAGGCGTCGATCCACAGGGCCCACGACTTGGACTTGCCGATGGGGGAGTAGAGCCTCAGCAGGGCCCGCAACCGGTCGAGGGGGGAGCCGCCCGCCTCCTCCACCGCGGCGAGCGCGTCCAGGTCGAGCTGGGCGGCGTAGGAGAACGTCTGGGCGAACAGCTTCTCCTTGGTCTCGAAATGGTAGAAGAGCAGCGCCTGGCTCACCCCGGCCGCCTGGGCTATGTCAGCGGTTCGGGTGTGAGCGAACCCCTGGGTCGCGATGACATCACAGGCGGTCCGGAGCAGATCTTCACGACGTAATCGCCCAAATCCCCTTGCCACAAGGGAACACTAGCGGGTCAAGTCCGGCCGTTCGGGATAGGGGTGAAGGTCAGGGGGGTGTGACCCCAGGTGAGGGGTACCCCTGGTCCGGGCCCCGCGAACGCGGGACGCGGCCCCCGAGGCCCGGCCGGGACCCTTCGTGAGCCGTGACCCGTCCGGCTCAGGGGGGATCGTCCCCCTGTTCGCGGGCGAGCGGGAGACGCGGCACGAAGCGCGCTCCCGCGGAGCGGTCCTGCGGCTTCGGGGTGCCGCCGTGCGCGAGGGCGATCTCCCGGGCGCCCCCGGCCCGCGTTTCAGTGCATTTCCTGTCAAAAAGGGATAAAGATCTCCCAAGCTCCTCAGTAGAGCATTGCTCTGTACGACCCATCCGGCGCTGGCTAGAGTAAGTGAGCACTGATTGGAGCGGACATGAATCTTCAGGAGTACCGGCGCGAGGCCAGGGCCTGGCTGGAGGCCAACGCCGGGAACGCCGAGGTCGAGGCCGCCCCGGACCCCGGTGGCGTCGCCGCCGCGAAGGACTTCATGGCGCGCATGTACGACGCGGGCTACTCGGGGATCACCTGGCCCCGCGAGTGGGGCGGGCAGGGGCTGACCCAGGCGGAGGAGCGGGCCTTCGCCGAGGAGGCCAAGGACTTCACGCTGCCGACCTACGTCTTCTCCATCGGGCTCGGCATGTGCGGCCCCACCCTGGTTGACCTCGGCACCCCCGAGCAGAAGGCCCGCCACCTGCGGCCGCTGCTGCGCGGCGAGGAGATCTGGTGCCAGCTCTTCTCCGAGCCCGGCGCCGGGAGCGACGTCGCCGCCCTGCAGACCCGGGCCGTCCGCGTCGAGGACGGCTGGCGGGTCACCGGGCAGAAGGTGTGGACCTCCGTCGCCCAGCACGCCTCCCACGGCCTGCTGCTCACCCGCACCGACGTGGACGTGCCCAAGCACAAGGGCCTGACGATGTTCATCGTGGACATGCGCGCCCCCGGGGTCACCGTCCGCCCGCTGCGGGACATGACGGGCCGCGCGCACTTCAACGAGATCTTCTTCGACGACGTGCACATCCCCGAGGAGAACCTGGTCGGCGAGGTGAACGACGGCTGGAGCTGCGCCGTCACCACCCTGCTGCACGAGCGCCTGTCGATCTCCAGCGGGGTCGGCATGGGCGGACAGAAGGACAACCCGGTCGCCTTCGACGCGCTGCGCCGCACCGCCGACACCTCCGACCCGGTGGTCAGGGACGCGCTCGTCGAGCTGTACGTCCGCTCCCGCGCGCTCGTCCTGTTCAACCAGCGGCTCTCCCAGGAGACCAAGGCCGGGATCTTCCCCGGCGCCCGGGGCAGCGCCGCCAAGCTGCTGCTGGCCGAGCTGACCATGTTCCAGGCCGACCTGGCCACCTCGCTGGCCGGGCCCGAGGCCGTCGCCTACGAGGAGGGCGGCGGCGGCCTGGCCGAGGCGCTCTCCCTGGCCCCGGCGATGGCCCTCGGCGGCGGCACCAACGAGATCATGCGGAACATCGTCGGGGACCGGGTGCTCGGCCTGCCGCCCGAGCCGCGTCTGGACAAGAACGTGCCGTTCAAGGACCTCACGGTGAACGGGTGACCCGCCGGTCGGTGCAGAAAGGGCGAAACACATGAGACTCGTGCTCACCGAGGAGCAGCGGGAGCTGCGCGACGCGGTCCGTTCCTTCCTCGCCTCGGCCTCACCGCTGCCCGCGGTCCGGCAGGCCGCCGAATCCGGGACCGGTCACGACCCCGAGGTCTACCGCAGGCTCAACGGCGAGCTGGGCCTGTCCGGCCTCGTCGTCCCCGAGGAGCACGGCGGAGCCGGGGCCGGGTACGCCGAGCTGGCCGTCGTGCTGACCGAGACCGGCGCGGCGCTGCTGCCCGGCCCCTTCCTGGCGGGCACACTGGCCACGATCCTGCTGACCGAGACCGGCGAGAAGGAACTGCTGCCCGGCATCGCCGCGGGCACCACGGTCGCGACCGTCGTCCTCGACGGCGACCGCGCGCTCAACGGCGCCGAGGCCGACGTGGTGCTCGCGCTCGACGGGCCCCGCGTGCTGGCCGCGCGCGACGGCACCCGTACCCCGCTGACCACCCTGGACATCACCCGCAGGCAGGCCCGGGTGGACCTGACCGGCGCCGAGGAGATCGCCTTCTCCCCGCAGGGCGTGGCGCGCGCCAGGGATCTGTTCGCGGTCGCGGTGGCCGCCGAGCAGCTCGGCGTGCTGCGCGCCTGCCTGGACGCCATCGTCGGCTACGCGAAACTCCGGGTGACGTTCGGCCGCCTCATCGGCTCCTACCAGGGCGTCAAGCACAGGCTCGCCGACATGCACTGCAAGCTGGAACAGGCCGAGTCGATCGTCCGGTACGCCGCCTGGGCCGCCGACGAGGCGCCCGGCGAGCTGCCCTCGGCCGCCGCGCTCGCCCAGGCCTACGCCGGCCGGGCCTGCTTCGAGGTGGCCCGCGACAACCTGCTGCTGCACGGCGGCATCGGGTTCACCTGGGAGCACGACGCGCACCTGTACTACAAGCGGGCCAAGGCCGACGAGGTGCTGCTGGGGCCGCCCCGCGCGCACCGGGCCCGGCTCGCCGAGCTGCTGGAGCTCTGAGGAGGGGCATGGCCGACATCAGCGGGCTGCCCGGTTTCTACCGGATCGCCGAGGCCGACCCGGGACGCCGCGCCCTGATCGACACCGACGGCACCGTGACGACGTACGGCGAGCTGCTCGCCCTGGTCAACCGGGTCTCGCACGGACTGCGGGCGCGCGGGCTCACGACGGGCGACGTGGTCGCCGGGGTGCTGCCCAACGGCATCGACGCGGTGGTCCTGCTGATGGCCACCGGGCAGATCGGGCTGTACCACGTACCGGTCAACTGGCACCTCACCCCCGCCGAGATCGGCTACATCCTGGACGACTGCGACGCCCGCCTCGTGGTGACCGGCCCCGCCGGCGGCGCGGCCCTCCCGGTCGACGGCGCCCTGGACGGCGTCGCCGCCCTGGCCGAGGGGCAGCCGGGGACCGCCCCGGCGGACCGCACCTCGGGCACCGTCATGTGGTACACCTCGGGCACCACCGGGTTCCCCAAGGGCGTGCAGCGCCCGCTGTCCGGAAAGGAGCCCGAGGAGACCGTCCCGCTCTACACCTGGTTCATGGGGGAGGTCTGCGACCTGCGGCCCGGAGACGAGGTCCACCTGGTGACCTCGCCGATGTACCACTCGGCGCCGTGCGCGCACACCATGTTCGCCCTGCACCTCGGGCACACCGTGGTGATCGCCGCCAGGTTCGAGCCGGAGACCGTCCTGGAGCTCGTCGACCGCCACCGGGTGAGCAACGCCCTGATGGTCCCGACCATGTTCCACCGGATGCTGCAGCTCCCGGCGGAGATCAGGGAGCGCTACGACGTCTCCTCGCTCCGGCAGGTGGTCCACACCGGCGCGGCCTGCCCGGTCGCGGTCAAGAAGGGCGTCATGGACCGGTGGGGCCCGGTCCTGTACGAGTACTACGGCTCCACCGAGTCCTCCATCGCCTTCGCGGTCAAGCCGCTCGACTGGTTGAAGCGCCCCGGCACGGTCGGCCGCCCCGTCCCGGGCGTCGAGGCGAGGATCCTCGACGCCGACGGGAAGGAGCTCCCCCCGGGGGAACCGGGCATGATCCACGTCAGGTCGGCCACCGGCGGGTTCGAGTACCGCAAGGACCCGGCGAAGACCGCCGCCAGCATGCGCGGCGCCTGGTACGCGCCGGGCGACATCGGCTACATGGACGACGACGGCTTCCTGTTCCTCTGCGACCGGCGCACCGACCTGATCATCTCCGGTGGGGTCAACATCTACCCGGCCGAGATCGAGGCGGCGCTGCTGGAGCACCCCTCGGTCGCCGACGTCGCGGTGATCGGCGTGCCCGACGAGGAGTGGGGCCACAGGGTGGTCGCGCTGGTCCAGCCGGTGCCCGGCTCCGCCCCCGACCCGCAGGACCTGCTCGACCACCTCGGCCCGCGCATCGCCCGCTTCAAGCACCCCAGGGTGGTGGAGTTCCGCGACGAGCTGCCCCGGACCCCGACCGGGAAGCTCTCCCGTTCCCGGGTCAGGGAGGAGTACCTGGCCCGCTAGGCGCTCCCGCCGCCGGGCCCGGCGGTCCTCGGTCCGGGTGGGCGACGATGGCCGGAACGGACCGGAGCCGGCCGGTCACGCGGGCCGTGACGGCCCGTCACCGGTCGCCGGGCCTGCCCAGCTCGGCGCGGAAGAACCGGTGCACGTTCCCGCCGACGATCTTCACGACCTCCTCGTCGGCGAAGCCGTGCTTGAGCAGCGCCTCGGTGACCAGCGGCAGCCCGCTCGGGCCGGCCAGCCCCGGCACGGCAGCGTAGGGGTCGACGTCGTAGTCGCTCTCGCAGCACGGCGGGGTCACGTCGTGCAGGACCTCGCGGACGAAGTCCGGCCCCAGGCCGACGTGGTCGATCCCGGCGACGCTCGCCACGTGCTCGATGTGGTCCACCAGCCGGTCCAGGGTGTACTCGGCGGGATCGGCGGACAGCAGGGCGGCCAGGAAGTTCACGCACACCACGCCCCCGGTCGCGGCCACCCCGCGCAACTGCTCGTCGGTGAGGTTGCGGTGGTGGTCGCGCAGCGCGCGGGCCGACGAGTGGGTCGCCATCACCGGCCGGGCCGTCAGCTCCAGCACGTGCTCCACCCCGCTCGCGCCCAGGTGGGAGACGTCGAAGACGATGCCGAGCCGTTCCATCTCCCGCAGCGTCTCCACCCCCGCCGCGGTGAGCCTGCTGCCGGTGGCGTCCTCCCCGCTGCCGTCGGCCAACGCCGTGCGTCCCCAGTGCGCGATCGAGGCGACGCGCACGCCCAGCCGGTGCAGCGTCGGCACCAGCTCGACGGCGGAGTTCAGCCCCGGCATGCTCTCCATCGCCAGGACGAGGGCGATCCTGCCCTCGGCGAGCGCCTCGTCGACCTGTGCCCCGTCCAGGCAGAGCCGTACGGCGTCGGCGTTCGCCTCGGCCAGCACGTGGGCGCACTCGATCATGCGCAGGGTCTGCCGGAGCGCGCCCTCCGGCCGGTAGGCGTCGTCGATGAAGACGGGCAGCACCTGCAGGTTCACCCCGCCCTCGACGAGCTGGGGCAGCCACCGCTCCCGGAAGAACGACGCCCACCGCCGCGGCGGCCTGGCGGTGACGGCCATCAGCAGGTCGTTGTGGGCGTCGGCGACCACGGAGTCGCGGTGCAGGTCGGCGGCCGGGGGGCCGAGGTGCAGGTCGGCGGACACGGGCGGGCCCTTCTGGGTGGACGGCTCTCGTCCGTCCCGACGCTACCGGCATCGCCGCGTCCCCGGCCGTCCGGCGGGCCGGGGCGGAGGATCGGCGGGCCGGTGGCCGGTGGCCGGCGGACCGTGGGGTCGGGGGTCGGGGGTCGGGGGCCGGGGGCCGGGGGTCAGCGGGCGAAGCGGAAGGCGTCCGGGCGCGGGGCCCTGGTGAGGCGGCGGTAGAGCATCGTCGTCCCCGGCCAGTTACCGGTCACCCGGCCGGCCTCGTTCTTGTACCAGCTCCTGCAGCCCGCCTGCCAGACCATGCGGCTCATGGCCCGGTCCAGGCTCCGCCGCCAGGTGGCCATAGCCTCCGGCCTGACCTCCATGGGCCCGCGCTCGGCCAGGTGCGGCAGGCACCCCATGATGTAGCGGACCTGGCACTCGATCATGAAGACGATCGAGTTGTGCCCCAGGTTGGTGTTGGGCCCGTACAGCAGGAACAGGTTGGGGAAACGCGGGACGGCGATGCCGAGGTAGGCCTCGGCGCCCTCCCTCCACTCCTCTGCCAGCACCCGCCCGCCGCGCCCGGTGATCCGGACCGGGGCCAGGAACTCGGTGGTCCGGAAGCCGGTCGCGTAGACGATCACGTCGGCCTCGCGGAGCCCGGCGACGGTCCGCACGCCCTCCGGGACGATCCGGACGATCGGGTCGGTGACGACGTGCACGTCGGGGCGGGTCAGCGCGGGGTAGAACCCGCTGTCGATGACGACCCGTTTGCAGCCGACCGGGTAGTCCGGGGTCAGCCTGGCGCGCAGTTCAGGGTCCGGGACCTGCGCGCGCAGGTGATCCAGGGCGCGCCTGCGCACCAGGTCGGCGCTCCACCCCCCGGCCAGGGCCGGGTACAGGGTGTGCTCGCCGTAGCGGTACACCCATTCGCGGTAGGCACGCTGCAGGAACGGCACGCGGTGCAGGGCCGTCCGCATACGGGGACCGAAGACGGCGTCCGGTTTGGGGATGACCCAGCTCGGGGTCCGCTGGAAGACGTCCAGGTGAGCGGCGACCTCGGCCACCTTCGGGACGAACTGCGCGGCCGAGGAGCCGTTCCCGATCACGGCCACCCGGCGGCCCGTCAGGTCCTGGGAGTGGTCCCAGCGGGCCGAGTGAAAGGCCGCCCCGGCGAAGTCTGACATTCCCGGGATGTCGGGCAGGTGGGGCCGGTTGAGCTGTCCCATGGCCGACACCACCACGTCGAACACCTCCTCCCCGGCCCCGGCGCCGCTCGTGGTGCGCACCCGCCACCGGCCCGACGGCTCGTCGAAGGTGGCCGAGACGACCTCGGTGTTCAGCCGGATGCGCGGGCGCAGGCCGTGGGCGTCGGCGCATCGTCGCAGGTAGTCCAGGATCTCCGGCTGTCCGGGATAGCGGCGCGTCCAGCTGGAGTACTTCTCGAACGAGAAGGAGTACAGGTGCGACGGGATGTCGCAGCCCGCCCCCGGATAGGTGTTGTCCCGCCAGGTGCCCCCGACGTCCGGCCCTTTCTCGAAGATCGTGTACGAACGGATGCCGGCCTTCTCCAGCCGGACGGCCATGCACAGCCCGCCGAATCCGGCACCGATGATCGCGATGTTCGGGCTCACGCGTGCCCTCCGGGGGTCAGCATCCACTTACATTAGGCGCTCGGCCGGGATCGGGGAATAGGCCGGTAGTCTGCGCAGGTGCCTACGCTTGCCGAGATCGTCACGGAGCTCGAGACCCGCTACGACCCGCGCTGGGCGGAGTCGTGGGACGCGGTCGGGCTCGTCTGCGGGGACCCCGCCGCCGAGGTGCGCCGGATCCTGTTCGCGGTCGACCCGACGGTCGCCGTCGCCGAGGAGGCCCTCGACTGGGGCGCCGGCCTCATCGTCACCCACCACCCGCTCTACCTGCGCGGCACCACCAGCGTCGCGGCCACCACCCCCAAGGGACGGCTGGTCCACACGCTCATCAGGAACGACGTCGCGCTCTTCGCCGCGCACACCAACGCCGACGTCGCCGACCCCGGGGTCTCCGACGCGCTGGCCCGCGCCGTCGGCCTGACCGGCCCGCTCGTCCCGCTCAGGCCCGCCGACGACGACCCCCGCCGCGGCCTGGGCCGGATCGGCTCGCTGCCCGCCCCCGTACCGCTCGCCGAGTTCGCCCGGCAGGCCGCCCGCGGGCTCCCCGCCACCGCCGGCGGCCTGCGGGTCGCCGGGGACCCCGCCCGCCCCGTGCGGCGGGTCGCGGTCAGCGGGGGAGCCGGGGACTCGCTGCTCGGCACGGCCCGCGCCGCCGGTGTGGACGTGTTCCTCACCGCCGACCTGCGCCACCACCCGGCGAGCGAGTTCGTCGAGGACCCCGGTGCCCCCGCGCTGATCGACGCGGCCCACTGGGCCACCGAGTGGCCCTGGCTCGCCGACGCGGCGGGCCATCTCACGTCCGCGATGGCCGCCCGGGGGATTAATGTTGAGACGCGCGTATCCGAGACGGTCACGGACGCCTGGAACACAACAGCAAAGTGCGAGGATTTCACGTGAAAGCAGCCCCTGCGGCCCAGAAGCGTCTGCTTGACCTGGCCGAACTCGACTCCGCCCTCGACCGGCTGGCCCACCGCCGCCGCACCCTGCCGGAGCTGGCGCAGATCGACGAGCTCTCCGCCCGTATCGCCCGCATCGCGACACAGGTGATCGCCGCCGAGACCGAGTCCGGGGACCTCGCCCGCGAGCAGGCCAAGGCCGAGGCCGACGTCGACTCGGTCCGCAGCCGCGCCGCGCGCGACCAGAAGCGCCTCGACTCCGGCCAGGTCTCCTCTCCCAAGGACCTGGCCAGCCTCCAGTCCGAGATCGCCTCCCTGAGCCGCAGGCAGAGCGACCTCGAGGAGGTCGTCCTGGAGATCATGGAGCGCCGCGAGACGGCCGACGAGCAGGTCGCCAGGCTCGTGGCCGAGCGCGACGAGCTCGCCGGCACCCGCGGCACCGCCGAGGACCGCAGGGACGCCGCGTTCGCCGAGATCGACAAGGAGAGGGGCGAGCTCCAGGCCAGGCGCGAGGAGGTCGCCGGCGACATCCCGGCCGACCTGCTCACCCTCTACGGCAAGCTCCGCGAGCAGTTCGGGGTGGGTGCCGCCATGCTCCAGGGGGCCCGCTGCCAGGGCTGCCGCACGAGCCTGTCCATCGCCGAGATCAACCGCATCAGGGCCGCCTCGCAGGAGGAGGTCATCCGCTGCGAGGAGTGCCGCCGGATCCTGGTCCGCACCGCGGAGTCCGGCCTGTGACCTCGTCCGTGACCTCGTACGTCATCGAGGCCGACGGCGGCTCCCGGGGCAACCCGGGACCGGCGGGGTACGGGGCCGTCGTCAAGGACGCCGCCGACGGCCAGATCCTGGTCGAGACGGCCGAGGCGATCGGTACCCAGACCAACAACGTCGCCGAGTACCGGGGGCTCATCGCGGGCCTGGCCTCCCTCCTCTCCCTGGCCGGGGACGGTGCCAGGGTCGAGGTCCGGATGGACTCCAAGCTGGTCGTCGAGCAGATGGCCGGCCGCTGGAAGATCAAGAACGAGGGCCTGCGCCCGCTCGCCCTGGAGGCCGCGGCCCTGGCCAGGCGCCTCAAGGTGACCTGGCGCTGGATCCCCCGGGAGAAGAACAAGGACGCCGACCGCCTGGCCAACGAGGCCATGGACGCCGCCGCCAAGGGACGCCCCTGGGCGCTGTCGGCCTCCTCGGGGGCCTCGGGCGCGGTGGCGGGAACGCCGGTCGCCCCGGCCGCGCCCGCCGCCCGGGCCGCCTCCGCCACCCTCACCGGTGGCGGGCCCGCCGAGGACCTGCTCCTCTTCGACACTGTCACGCCGGACCCCGACACCTCGGGCCGTACGGGGACGGGCGACGCCAGGTCCGCCGCCGAGGCCGCCGAGCCGCCGGCCAAGGCGGCGCGGAAGGCCACCGGGACGAGCCCCGGCACCGGCTGGCGCCCGCCCACCTCCGTCGCGACCTCGCTGTACCTGCTCCGGCACGGCGAGACGCCGTTCTCGGTCGAGCGCAGGTTCTCCGGGCTCGGCGACCCCGAGCTCACCCCCAACGGCATGGCCCAGGCCGAGGCCGCAGCCGCGAAACTGGCGAAGGAGTCGTACGGCCTCCAAGTGATCGTCAGCTCCCCGCTCAAGCGGGCCCGCGCCACCGCGGAGGCCGTCGCGACCAGGACCGGCCTGGACGTCGTCGTCGAGGAAGGGCTCAGGGAGACCGACTTCGGCGACTGGGAGGGCCACACCTTCACCGAGATCCAGCGCCGCTGGCCCGACGAGCTCGCCACCTGGCTGGCGGACCCGTCCGCCGCGCCGCCGGGTGGCGAGAGCTTCGGGGTGGCGGCGCGGCGGGTCGAGGCGACCAGGGACCTGCTGATCGAGCGCTACGAGGGGAAGACGGTCCTCGTCGTCTCCCACGTCACGCCGATCAAGATGCTGGTGCGGTTCGCGCTGCTGGCCCCCCTCGCCGCGCTGTACCGCATGCACCTCGACCTGTCGGCCCTGTCCCTGATCGAGTACTACGCCGACGGCCCGGCGGTGGTGAAGACCTTCAACGACACCTCGCACCTGCGCTGAACCGGCGGCCCCGGGTCCTGTTTCCTCGGCCCCGGCGCGGGGCGGCACGCCGTCCTCGCGTGTTCCGTCCCGCTCGACCCCTATTCCAGGGCAGAGCACTTGCCGCCCGGTTGGAGCCCACGTGGGAGCCGATAGGCTTGGATCACGGCGGACGAGCCGGCCGGGCGGCCGCGTCGGGCCTCTTCGGAGGCTCGCCGAGGAAGGTCCGGGCTCCACAGGGCAGGGTGGTCGGTAACGCCGACCCGGGGTGACCCGCGGGAAAGTGCCACAGAGAACAGACCGCCCCGTCGCGAGACGGGGTAAGGGTGAAACGGTGGTGTAAGAGACCACCAGCGCCCACGGTGACGTGGGCGGCTCGGTAAACCCCACCCGGAGCAAGGTCAAGAAGGGGCGCTCCCCGGAGCGTCCCGCGCGCGACGTTCGAGGGCTGCCCGCCCGAGCCGCGCGGGTAGACCGCTTGAGGCCGCCGGCAACGACGGCCCTAGATGGATGGTCGCCCCTTCACGCGAGTGAAGGACAGAACCCGGCCTACAGGCCGACTCGTCCGCCCTTTCCTGCTCTGGCCTGCGGTGAAGTCGTGATCGATCAAGGTAGAGGTCCACTCGGTAGAGGAGAGGAGCCGGATCGTGGTCTTGTCCGGCTCCGGCAGGGGGTCTGTCTAGTTAACGGTGTATCTCGGTTTTGATTGGTTATCGGGTGGTCGGGGTGAGGCGGCCTTCGAAGGTGATGGCGAAGGCGTTTAGGGCGGCCTTCCAGCGGGTGATCCAGCGTTTGCGGCCCTTGCCGGTCGGGTCCAGGCTCGTGATCGCCATGTAGACGCACTTGAGCGCGGCCTGCTCGTTCGGGAAGTGGCCGCGGGCCTTGACCGCACGGCGGATCCGGGCGTTGACCGACTCGATCGCGTTGGTCGAGCAGATGACCCGGCGGATCTCGGTGTCGAAGTTGAGGAAGGGCACGAACTCGGCCCAGGCGTCTTCCCACAACTTCACGATCGCCGGGTACTTGCCGCCCCAAGCCTCGGTGAACTCAT
>NZ_JBVJIA010000002.1:0-43261 GCF_055586505.1 Streptosporangium sp. NPDC050148
CCCGGGAGACGACCGGGTTGATAGGCTGGAAGTGGAAGCGCAGTAATGTGTGGAGCTGACCAGTACTAATAGGCCGAGGACTTGACCACAAAGCATCATGCTCGCGTCCACTACGCAATTCTGAAACAACAAACAGGTGTTTGTGTGTTTCATAGGGTTACGGCGGTTATGGCGAAGGGGAAACACCCGGTTACATTCCGAACCCGGAAGTTAAGCTCTTCAGCGCCGATGGTACTGCACCGGGGACGGTGTGGGAGAGTAGGTCACCGCCGGACAATCTTTCGAAAGCCCCCACCCGTTGGTGGGGGCTTTCGTGTTTCCCGGGGTGCTTTCTTGCTTCCCGAGGGTTCTTTCCCGGGGGGTTCTTCTGGCCTTGGTGGGGTTGTTCTCCTGCGGGCCCCTGGCTTTTCTGCGGGGGCCTTTTCTGGACGTGTCCTGGGAGGGCGAGGCGAGAGTGTGTCGTCACGCGTCCCAGGCCCCGTATGACGTACCCACCTCATACGCCCCTTCGGTGGCATCGGAGAAGGGCTCGTGGAGTTTCGGGAGCTTGCTAGGCTGGAGGAGCCGGGCCACCCCACCAGCGGGTGGCCTTCGTCGCGCCGGACCACGATAGGGCGGGGCAGCGATAGCGAACGGGGCGCACCCCGCGGCCGGAAACCGCCCACACGGCGAATGCCCCATCCGATCGAAGAGATGGGACGCGCTCGCAGAGTGAGCCAACGAATGGACCAGAAGTGAACAGTGACAGCGGGCGCGACGACGCGGGCCGACGAGAAGAGAGCGAGAACCGCGGATCTGGCGGTCAGGGAGGCTACCGCGGCGATCGCGCGGGTGGCGACAGGGGACGTCCGGGAGACGGTCCCCGATATGGTGAGCGCCGCGAAGGGCGCCCGAGTGGTTCCTACGGCTCTCGCGATCGTGGCGACAGGCCGTCCTACAACCGGGACGACCGCGGCGCCGGCCGTCCTCCGTTCAACCGTGACGACCGTGGTTCGGGGCGCCCCCCGTTCAACCGTGACGACCGTCCGGGCGGCGGGCAGAGGCCCTCAGGGCCGCGTGAAGGCGGCCAGCGTTCCTATGGTGACCGCGATCAGAGTCGCGGAGGTTCCTACGGCTCTCGTGACCGTGGTGACAGGCCGTCCTACAACCGGGACGACCGCCCGCCGTTCAACCGCGACAACCGCGGCGGCGACCGTGGAGAGCGTCCTCCGTTCAACCGTGATGCTCGTGGTGGCGGGGATCGTCCCTCGTTCAACCGCGATGATCGTGGTGGGAGTCGTTCGTACGGTGATCGGGATCAGTCGCGTGAGCGTTATGGTTCGCGTCCTGACGGGGAGCGTAAGCCGTTCAACCGTGATGACCGCGGATCGGGCCGGCCCCCGGCCGGTCGCGATGACCGTGGTGGGAGTCGTCCCCCGTTCAACCGTGACGACCGTCCCGGTGGCGGTTACCGGGGTGACCGTGGGGACCGCCCCTCCTACAACCGTGGCGGAGAGCGTCCCCCCTTCAACCGCGACGATCGCGGTGGGAGCCGTCCTCCGTTCAACCGTGACGACCGTGGCGGGGACCGCCCCTCCTACAACCGTGACGACCGTGGCGGCGAGCGCAGGCCGTTCAACCGCGACGACCGCGGATCCGGGCGTCCTCCGTTCAACCGTGACGATCGTCCCGGTGGTGGCTACCGCGGCGGCGACCGTGGAGAGCGTCCTCCGTTCAACCGTGATGCTCGTGGTGGCGGGGATCGTCCCTCGTTCAACCGCGATGATCGTGGTGGGAGTCGTTCGTACGGTGATCGGGATCAGTCGCGTGAGCGTTATGGTTCGCGTCCTGACGGGGAGCGTAAGCCGTTCAACCGTGATGACCGCGGATCGGGCCGGCCCCCGGCCGGTCGCGATGACCGTGGTGGGAGTCGTCCCCCGTTCAACCGTGACGACCGTCCCGGTGGCGGTTACCGGGGTGACCGTGGGGACCGCCCTTCCTACAACCGCGACGACCGCGGGGGGGACCGCCCCTCCTACAACCGTGGCGGAGAGCGTCCCCCCTTCAACCGCGACGATCGCGGTGGGAGCCGTCCTCCGTTCAACCGCGACGACCGTGGCTCCGGGCGTCCCCCGTTCAACCGCGATGATCGTGGTGGGAGCCCTTCGTACGGTGATCGTGATCAGTCGCGTGAGCGTTATGGTTCGCGTCCCGACGGGGAGCGCAAGCCGTTCAACCGCGACGATCGCGGATCCGGCCGGCCCCCGTTCAACCGTGACGACCGCGGTTCAGGCCGGCCGTCCTTCAACCGCGACGACCGCGGTGGGAGTCGTCCTCCGTTCAACCGTGACGACCGTGGCGGGGACCGCCCCTCCTACAACCGTGACGACCGTGGCGGCGAGCGCAGGCCGTTCAACCGCGACGACCGGCCCGGCGGACGCCCCTTCGGTGACCGCGACGGTGAGGGGTCCCGTACCCGCTATGGCCGCGACGACCGGTTCGGCGGCCAGGAGGAGGCTCCCCGCCAGCGTGAGGAACTGCCGGAGCTCGCTCCGGACATCACCGCGGAGGAACTCGACAAGGAGATCCGCGAGGAGCTGCGCTCCCTCCCGCTGGATCTCGCCGATCTGATCTCGCGTCACCTGGTGGCGGCGGAGAGGGCCCTCGGCGAGGACGACGCGGAGCGGGCGTACGAGCACACCAAGGTCGCACGGCGTTTCGCGGCCAGGATCGGCGTGATCCGTGAGGCCGTGGGCATCGCCGCCTACCGTGCCGGTCACTTCGCCGAGGCGCTCAGCGACCTGCGCGCGGCTCGCCGGATGACGGGGTCCGACTCCTTCCTGCCGGTCATGGCCGACTGCGAGCGCGGTCTCGGGCGGCCCGAACGCGCCCTCGATCTGGTCCGCTCCAAGGAGGCCGAGCGGCTGGACCGCGTCGGCAAGATCGAACTGGCCATCGTGGAGTCCGGTGCCCGCAGGGATCTCGGCCAGAACGACGCGGCGGTCATCACCCTTCAGCGTCTTCCCGAGCTGCGGGACACGCGCCCCCAGCCCTGGTCGGCCCGTCTGGCGTTCGCGTACGCCGACGCGCTGGCCGCAGCCGGACACGAGGAGCCCGCGACCGAGTGGTTCGGCCGTGCGATGGCCTTCGACGAGGACGGTGAGACCGACGCGGCCGAGCGCTACGCGGAGCTGACCGGATCCGTCATCGAGGATCTCGAAGAGGACGAGGACGACGAGGCGATCGACGCCGGAGACGCCCTCGCCGACGACGAGATCGACGCCGGGGACACCGGGAATCTCGGAGAGACCGGAGTCATCGAGGACACCGACGATGACGACGATGTGCCCGCCGCCGATGACGTGCTCACCGTCGAGGACGACGAGGACGAGGACGACGAGGAGCACGGCGACGCCCCCCTGGGCGCGGACGCCGATGACGACGATCTCGAGGATCTCGAAGATCTCGACGACGAGGATGACGACGACCACGACGACGAGGAAGAGGACGACCGGTCCGTGACCGGAGAGGTTCCGGCCGGCGGGTCCACCGCCGACGCCGGCCCTTCGGGGGACGAGCCTTCCACGGAGGCGGCCGAGTCCGGGACCCGGGAGAAGACCGAGCCCAAGGTCCAGAAGGCCGGCAAGGCCGACCTCGTCGGACCGGCGTTCATCGAGCCCGACTTCGGGGACATTCTCAGCGATGTCCCTGACATCGACCCCGATGACGAGGACGAGATCGGCCCTGGCCGGGACGGCGACTCCGGCCGCGCTCACCGGAGCAGGAACGACAAGAAGTAGTCCAGAACGGCCTCGTACCGCCGCGGAGACGGTTCACCGCTCCGCGGCGGTACGAGACATGCCCGTGACGGACGAGATCCCGTGACGGCCCGGGACGTCCCGTGACGGCACGATCCCGTACCGATCCGGACGTCCCACAAGGGTGTCCGCCCGTGGCCTGCCGTCGAGGACGGAGGCCACGGGTCCCTCAGGGCTGGACCCGGTTCAGCCAGTGCAGGATCCCGGCCACGTTGGACGGGGCGCCGCTGAGCAGTTCGAACTGCTCGGCGGTCGTCTCGTCCCCCCTCAGGGCGGCGTAGCGGTCGCGGGTACGGTCCCTGACCATGGCCACGGCGTGGTCCAGGTCCATTCCCTCCGCGTGGGCCTGCCGGGTCAGGTCGACCCAGACGCGCAGCTCCTCGGCGGAGCGCCCGAGCGTCTCCTCCACGTCCGTGACCGGGCCGTAGTGGCTGAAGAGCAGCCGTTGCGGCCCCAGTGCCTCGAACAGGGCGATGGAGTCCAGCGCGGTCTGCAGGTCGAAGTCCGGTGGGGGCGTGGCGGGCCGCAGGTCGCCGGTCTCCGGAAGGTAGACGCCGGCCGCGTCTCCCACGTACAGGTCACCGGTGCCCGAGTCGACGAGCCCCACGTGGTGCTTGGCGTGCCCGGGGGAGTAGTGACTGCTCAGCGTGCGCCCGTTGCCGAGGTCGATGGAGCCGGTGTCGCCGAGCGCACGGATCCTGGACGCCTCGGTGGGGGACAGCTCGCCGAACAGGACGTCCAGCTTGTCACCCCAGACCATGCGGGCACTGCTCATCAGCCTGGACGGGTCGGCGAGGTGCCGGGCGCCCTTCTCGTGCACCACGATCTCCGCGTCCGGGTAGAAACCGGCGATGTCGCCGACCCCTCCCGCATGGTCCAGGTGGATGTGCGTGACGACGACCGTGGCGAGGTCCCGAGGGCCGACGCCCAGGGAGGTCAGGGCGTCGCAGACCACGGGGGCGGAGGTGGAGGTGCCGGTCTCCACCAGGCAGGGCCGGTCCCCGAGGATCAGGTAACCGGCCGTGATGCCGGAGTACCCGGCCATTCTCGTGTCGATCTCATAGACGTCTCCGCCGAGGGCGGTGATGTTATCCACGGGTCACCTCATCAATGGAACCGGCGTCTCCGGAACAGTATTCGGCTCTTTGGGTGCGTCTCCCGGAGTGGCGACGCGGAAAGGTCCCCGAATCGCTCAAGGGGCCGGATCCCCGGCCGGCGCGGGCGTCCCGGAGCCGGACGTCTCCACGGGGGTGAGCAGGCGAAGCACCAGGCCGGTCCGGGGCTTGGGGCCGAACGAGGTGGACTTGCGGGGCACCCGTTCCCCCTGGGCCGCGACCGCGAGCACGTCGTCGACCGCCAGCGGGCGCAGCAGCACGGCCGTCCCGCCACAGGCCCGCGCGAGCCGTACGGCGGCCTCCGGGTCGTGGTGGACGATGTGCACTGACCGCTCGTCGTCGTCCGTCCCCCACACCTTGGGAAGCAGGAACTCGGCCAGGACGGACGTGTTCAGCGCCCGCCAGCCGGCCGACCGGCCCGGGGGCATGGCGTGCTCGAGCTGGTCGGGGTCGGGGTCGCTGAGCAGGTGGACGAGGTCTCCGCCGGCCAGCAGGTAGGCCGGTCCGGTGGTCTTCTCCAGCGCGGCCAGCCCTTCGTCCAGGTCGGCGTGTTCCTGTACCCGCCAGGAGCCCCTGGCCTTGGTCAGCGCCTCCTCGGGCGGCAGGCCCGGGACGACCCGGTGGATGGCCTTGAGGTTGGGCGGGTAGGCGGTGGAGTCCACCAGGAGGGCGAGGCCGAAGTCCCACGGCCCGGGTTCCACGGAGACGGAGCCTGAGGAGCCCGGCGTCCCTCCCGCACCGGCCGTCCCGGTGACCCCGGGCCTCCCGGCCTCCTCGCCGCCCGTCGCCGCCCGGTGCTCACGCTGGAGCTCCAGGTAGGTGGCGTAGCGGTGGTGCCCGTCGGCGATGAGGGCCTGCCTGGGGCGGAGGTCGGCGTCGATCGAGGCGAGTTCCTCCGCGTCGATGACGGCCCACAGCCGGTGCCGGAGGCCGTCGGAGGTCTCCGCCTCCGCCAGCGGCGGCCGGGAGGCGGCGATCCGGTCGACGAGGTGGGTGGTGGCGCCCCCCGCGCCGTCGTAGAGCAGGAAGATGGGCTCCAGGTTGGCCTCGGTGGTGCTCATCAGTGCCAGCCGGTCCGCGACCGGGCCGGGCAGGACGTCCTCGTGCGGCAGGATGATGTTCGACTCCGGCCCGGCCAGCCCCACATCCCCGATGAGCCCGCGCTGCAGGATCCCGGGCCCGGACTGCTCGTACACGTAGAGGGCGGGCCTGTCGTCGGCGGCCAGCACTCCCGAGGAGAGCCATTCGTGGAGCGTCGCGCGCGCCTCGGCGTATCTGTGGCGGTCGGAGCCGGGAAGGATCAAACGCACCACGTTGTTGGGATGGGTGTCGAGCAGCTCTCGCACCCCGGCCTCGTCGATGAGGTCGTAGGGCGGGGAGGTGACCCCGGCCAGATCGTCGACCGTGAACCGTATTCCGCGGAACGGGCGTAGCACCAGCCCGTCAGGTACCGGCAGTTCAGGATTCGCCATAGAGGGCATGCTGCCATAAAGGCCAGAACCGGCCGGGAGCCACTTCAAGGCCGTGGTGGTGTCCGGCCCCCCGTCTGGAATCGGCCGGATCGGTCAGATCTGTCGTCTGTCGATGAAGGAGGCCTCACACGATGGTCCAGGGACGTGGCGGTCCGTCCGATTCCCCCGGTCCCGAGACGGGAACGCCGGTCGGGGACGTCTACGAATGGTTTCAACGAGGGATGAGGCTGCTGTCCGAGGGCAGCCCCGCGGCCGCGGCCGCGCTTCTGGAGCGGGCGGCCGACGCTGAGCCGGAGTCGCGCAGCGTCCGCGAGGCCCTCGCCCGGGCACAGTTCAACTCCCGCCAGTACGCCGACGCGGCCGACAGCTTCCGCTGGATCATCGACGCCAATCCGGCCGAGGACTACGCGTACTTCGGCCTGGGGCTGTCCCTGTGGCGGACCGGGGACATGGAGGGGGCGCAGGAGCCCCTGGCCATCGCCGTGGCCATGCGGCCCGACCTGCGGCACTACGTCTCCGCCCTGAAGAGCGTGCGCGCCACGCTGCGCGCCCGCCGGATGTGATCCGGGCCGCGCGCTCGTCCACCCGACCCCCGTCCCGACCCCCGAAATCCCCGCCCCCTGAACCCTCCGGCACCACCCCGACCCCCGAAATCCCCGCCTCCCGAACCTTCCGGCACCACCCGCCGCCCGCCACCCGCCCGGCATTCGCCGCCCCCGGCCCCCGCTCTCGTCCCGGGTGGTCCACCGGCCCCGGATGATCCACGAAGTCGCGGGTGATCCATCCACGATGCGGTGACGAGTGATGGAATGGGCCGGTGGACACGAATACGCTGATCGACTCCTATGACACCCTCCTGCTGGATCTCGACGGGGTGGTGTACCTCGGGCGCGCGGCCGTACCCGGGGCTCCGGAGTCCCTGCGCGAGGCGGCCGAGCGGGGCGTGCGCCTGGCGTACGTCACCAACAACGCCTCGCGCACCCCGGCGGCCATCGCCCAGCACCTGAGTGATCTGGGCGCCCCGGCGACCGCCGAGGACGTCGTCACCTCGGCCCAGGCCGCGGCGCGGCTCGTGGCCGAGCGGTTCGGGCCGGGCGCCGCGGTCCTGGTGGTGGGCGGCATGGGGCTGCGCGTCGCGCTGCGCGCCCACGGCCTGCGGCCGGTCAGCACCGCCAGGGACGCCCCGGTGGCCGTCGTCCAGGGCATGGCCCTCGACCTCTCCTACGGGCTGCTGGCCGAGGGGGCGCTCGCGGTGCGCGGTGGCGCGCTCTTCGTGGCCGCGAACACCGACTCGACGCTGCCGACGGCCAGGGGCGAGCTTCCCGGCAACGGCTCGATGGTCAGGGTGATCGCCACGGCGACCGGGGTGGAGCCGGTCGTGGCGGGCAAGCCCGCGCCGCCGCTGCACCGCGAGTCGATGCTCCGTACCGGATCACGGCGGCCCCTGGTGGTCGGCGACCGGCTCGACACCGACATCGAGGGGGCGACCAACGCGGGCGTCGACAGCCTGCTGGTGCTGACCGGCGTGGCGACCCCGCTGGACCTGCTGACCGCCGAGCCCCGCCACCGCCCCACCTACGTCGCCGCCGACCTGTCGGCGCTGCACCTGCCCTATCCGGAGGTACGGAGCACCGAACGGGGATGGGTCTGCCAGGGCTGGACGGCCCGCTGGGAGGGGGACGCGCTGGCCCTGGAGGGGGAGGGCGACCCGCTCGACGGGCTCCGGGTGGCCTCCGCGGCGACCTGGGAGGCGGTGGGCGACGAACGGGCGGACGAGGACGCGGTCAAGGTGGCGCTGGACGCCGTCCTGCCCCCACGGGGCCCCGCCGCCACCAGCTGACCACCCCCGCCGGCCTCGTCCGCACGCCGGCCGTCCCCGCCCGCCGATCCCGTCGGCCGTTCCCGTCCGGGTCCCCGGCCCGACCTCGTCCGCGCTCGCCGAGCGTCCCCGTCGCCCCGGCCGTCGCACCGGGGCTCCGGGGACGTCCTCAGAGGAGCCTGCGCAGGCGCAGGAGGTCGCCGAAGCTGGCGTCGATCTTGACTCGGCCGCCGAAGACGGCGCGTCCCATGTCGAGCTCCCCGTTCACCAGGGAGACCAGGTCGTCGCTGCCGATGGTCAGTTTCACCTCGGCCCTGCGGTCGTCGCCCGGCGCCAGGTCCTCGAAGGGACCGAGGCCGCCGTGGTGGAGACGGCCGTAGAAGGTGACGCCCAGATCCTTGACGTGGCAGCTGATGCTGCGTTCGACCACGTGCCTGGCGCGGCTCTCCTGGTCGACCTCGTCGAACTGCTCGCCGAGTTTGCGCAGTGCCGTCCGGCACTCGTCGACGGTCGCCATCGCGTCGCGCTCCCTTCTCCTGCCGGACCGGCCCGGATCCCTCTCAGGTACGGACGGTAGCGTTCCATACGGGGAAGGCCGCAGTCCGGCGCGGGGGTGCCGGGAAAAGGATGCTCCCCATGACGTACGGCCCGTCCGGGCCGGACGGTGCCCGTCCCGACGAGATGACAACGATCGGATCGCCGGGATGGTTCGCGCCCGCCCCGATCCCGCCGGGCGTTCCGCCGATTTTCGGAACGTCCCCGGGGACGGGCCCGCGACCGCGCAGGGGAACGGCCCCGGACACGCTCCGGAAGGCGTCCGGGACACGGGAACACGGACAGGCGGGACACGGACAGGCGGGACACGGGACCGGCGCCGGTGCGACGGGCGACGCGGGTTCCGATACGGTCGGGGAGTTCAGGCGCGGCACCGGCGGGCGCCGTGCCCGCGTGACGACCCGTACGCCCCGCCGGCGCCGTCCGCGGGCCCGCCCGCGGTCACATGGCCCGGATGGGCGGGCCGACCGGCCGGGGACGGGTACGGGACTGCCGTACGGGACGACCGCGGCACGAGAAGCGACCGGGAGAGGTTCCGGAGGGGACACATGACGGACCTGCTGGAGGAGACCGGCGACGGGCGGGCGGACGCCGCGCTGAGCGGCCTGGCCCGGCTCGGCGCCCTGCCCGTCTCCGCGCACGCGGACGTCTTCGAGGAGGTGTTCACCGGGCTGGAGCACGCGCTCGCCTCGGTGGACGACCGGCCGGGCACGCCCGGCCGGGACGCGGAACGGCCGGGCGAGGCGGGGGAGCGGCACCGGTGAGCAGGCGGGCACGTCTCGACAGCGAACTGGTCCGCCGCAAGCTCGCGCGCTCCCGGGAGCAGGCGGCCCAGCTCATCGAGGCCGGGCGGGTCAGCGTCGGCGGCAGGACGGCGGAGAAGCCCGCGACCCAGGTCGACACGGCCTCGGCGATCGTGGTCGCGGAGGCGGCCGAGGGGCCCGACTACGTCTCGCGGGGGGCGCACAAGCTCCTCGGGGCGCTGGAGGCGTTCGGCCCCCGGGGGCTCACCGTGGCGGGCCGGCGCTGCCTGGACGCGGGGGCCTCGACCGGTGGCTTCACCGACGTGCTGCTGCGCGCCGGGGCCGAGCACGTGCTGGCCGTCGACGTCGGGTACGGCCAGCTCGCGTGGTCGCTGCGGACCGACGACAGGGTCACGGTGATGGAGCGCGTCAACGTCAGGGACCTGATCCCGGAGCTGGTCGGCGAGCCGCCCCCCACGCTGATCGTCGGAGACCTCTCCTTCATCTCCCTGCGGCTGGTGCTGCCCGCCCTGACGCGCTGCGCGGCCGGGCGGGCGGACTTCGCGATGCTGGTCAAGCCCCAGTTCGAGGTCGGCAGGGAACGGGTGGGCGCGGGCGGGGTCGTCCGGGATCCCGCGCTGCGGGCCGAGTCCGTGCGGGAGGTGGCCCGATCCGCGGGGACGCTCGGCCTGGAGGTGCGGGGGGTCACCGCGAGCCCGCTGCCGGGCCCGTCGGGCAACGTCGAGTACGTCCTGTGGCTCGGCAAGGGGGAGGGGCCCCCACCGGTCGCCGACCTCGACGCCGAGATCGAGCGCGCGGTACGGGAGGGTCCCCGGTAGAAAGGAACCTCCACCGGAAGGTGCCGGCGCGAGGCCCCCGGCCGGAGGGCGTCCCGCGGGGGCGCCTTCAGGGGAGGGGCCTGCCATAGGGTCCCCTTCGGGTGGGAAGGCTCGTGGACGGGTTCCGACGCAAGGCCGGCGGGAGGGCCACGACAGGTGGCGACCCGGGAGAGTGAGACACATGACTGCCAAGCGCACCGTGCTGGTCACCGCGCACACCGGGCGGGAGGCGGCGGTCGACAGCGCCCGGATGGTGATCGGGCGGTTCGTGGACGCCGGGCTGACCGTGCGCGTCCTCAGCGCCGAGGCCGACGAGATCGCCTGCGCCGGGGCCGACGTGGTTCCCGCGGGCTCGGCGGCGGTCGACGACGCCGAGATGATGATCGTGCTCGGCGGTGACGGGAGCCTGCTGCGGGCGGCCGAGCTGGCGCGCCCGGCCGGGGTGCCGCTGCTGGGCGTCAACCTCGGCCACGTGGGCTTCCTGGCCGAGGCCGAGGTCGAGGACCTGGCGGAGGCGGTCGACAGCGTGGTGGAGGGCCGCTACGACGTCGAGGAGCGGATGACCATCGAGGTCACGGCCCGCCTCAACGGCAAGCTGCTGGCCGACAGCTGGGCGCTGAACGAGGCCACCGTCGAGAAGAGCGAGCGGATGCTGGAGGTGGTCGCCGAGATCGACGGACGGCCGCTGTCGCGGTGGGGGTGCGACGGGGTGATCTGCGCCACGCCGACGGGTTCGACCGCGTACGCGTTCTCGGCGGGCGGCCCGGTCGTCTGGCCCGAGGTGGAGGCGCTGCTGCTGGTCCCGATCAGCGCGCACGCCCTGTTCGCCCGGCCCCTGGTGGTCTCGCCGCGGTCCAGGCTCGCGCTGGAGGTCCAGCCGGACACGGCCGGCGCGGTGCTGTGGTGCGACGGCCGCCGCAGGTTCGACCTGCCCGCGGGCGCGAGGGTGGAGCTCAGGCGGGCCGCGCTGCCGGTACGGCTGGCCAGGCTGCACGGCCTGGAGGACACCGGGGCGCCGTTCACCGACCGCCTGGTCGCCAAATTCGATCTCCCCGTTCAGGGCTGGCGTGGCCGGGTGAGGCCCTAGTTCGTCCGGGCGAGAGGCCTCCGGAGCGCGTAGGATCGTGCCCGCGCACCGCACTGATGTTCGGTGAACTCGATGTGACGGGAGGGACCAGTGCGACCCAGAGTCGAGGAGGTCCGCATCCAGGGGCTCGGCGTGATCGATGAGGCCGTCCTGGTGTTATCGCCGGGATTCACCGTGGTCACGGGCGAGACGGGTGCGGGCAAGACCATGGTCGTCACCGGTCTGGGGCTGCTGTTCGGCGGTCGGGCCGACCCCGCCCGCGTCCGCCCCGGTTCCGACAGGACCACCATCGAGGGCACGCTGATGATCGACCCGGCCGGCCGGGTCGCCCAGCAGGTGCAGGACCTCGGCGGCCAGGTCGAGGACGGCGAGCTGATCATCTCGCGGACCGTCTCGGTCGAGGGGCGCAGCCGCGCCTGGCTGGGCGGGCGCACCGTCCCGGTCGGCACCCTGACCTACCTCGCCGAGGACCTGGTCGCCGTGCACGGCCAGATGGACCAGCAGCGGCTGCTGCAGGCCGGACGGCAGCGCGCCGCCCTCGACCGCTACGCCGGTGAGGAGCTGGTCAAGCCGCTGCGCGCCTACGAGCAGGCCTACAAGCGGCACCGCAAGGCCGCCGAGCAGCTGGCCGAGCTCACCACCAGGGCCAGGGAACGCGCCCAGGAGGCCGACCAGCTCAGGTTCGGGCTCGGCGAGGTCGAGAAGGCCGATCCCAAGCCCGGCGAGGAGAACGAGCTGCGCGAGGAGGAGGAGCGGCTCTCGCACGCCGACTCCCTGCGCAGCGCCGCCGAGAGCGCGCACCGGGCGCTGCTCGGCGACCCGATGTCGGGCGAGCAGGCCATGCCGGACGCCATCGCGCTGGTCGGCGAGGCCCGCACGGCCGTCGAGGCGGTACGCGACTTCGACCCGGCGCTCTCGGGCATCGCCGACCGGCTCGCCGAGGCGGGTTACCTGATCTCCGACGTGGCGACCGAGCTGGCCGCGTACGCCGAGTCGGTCGACTCCGACCCGGGCCGGCTCGCGGCCGTGCAGGAGCGGCGGGCCGAGCTCATCCACGTCATCCGCAGGTACGGCCAGGACACGCACGAGGTGCTGGCCTGGGCGGCGCGGGCGGCCGCGCGCGTCGCCGAGCTCGACGGCGACGACGACCGCATCGCCGAGCTCACTCGCGAGCAGGAGGAGCTCACCGAGCTGCTCACCGAGCTGGCCGCCGAGCTGACCCGGGTCAGGACGGCGGCGGCGGAGCGGTTCGGGCAGGCGGTGACCGAGGAGCTGACCGCGCTGGCCATGCCGCACGCCCGGGTGGTGGTCGTCATCACCGCCGCCTCCGAGTTCGGCCCGCACGG
This sequence comes from Streptosporangium sp. NPDC050148, assembly GCF_055586505.1. Lineage (NCBI taxonomy): Bacteria > Bacillati > Actinomycetota > Actinomycetes > Streptosporangiales > Streptosporangiaceae > Streptosporangium > Streptosporangium sp. NPDC050148. The sequence goes on from NZ_JBVJIA010000002.1 coordinate 12,774, forward strand.
CGTCGACGAGGTCGAGCTGCGCCTGTCCCCGCACCCGGCCTCGCCGCCGCTGCCGCTGAACAAGGGCGCCTCCGGCGGTGAGCTGAGCCGGGTGATGCTCGCCATCGAGGTGGTGTTCGCCGGCGCCGACCCGGTCCCGACGTTCGTCTTCGACGAGGTCGACGCGGGGGTGGGCGGCAAGGCCGCCGTGGAGATCGGCCGCAGGCTGGCCAGGCTGGCCCGCACCTCGCAGGTGATCGTCGTCACCCACCTGCCGCAGGTGGCGGCCTTCGCCGACCAGCACCTGGTGGTGGAGAAGGCCGACGACGGCAGCGTGGTGCGCAGCGGCGTGATCGCCCTGGACATGGACGGCCGGGCACGGGAGCTGTCCCGGATGCTCGCCGGCCTGGAGGACTCCGAGCTGGGCCGCGCGCACGCGCAGGAGCTGCTGTCGATCGCCGCCGCCGACAAGGCGTGACCGGCGGGCACGTGACGGTGTGAAGGAGCGCCCGCCCCCGGCGTGATCACGGCGTGACGGCCGCAAGGGCGGGCGCGAGGGCGGGCGCGAGGGCGGGCACGCGAAGGGGAGACGCGCCCGTTCCGGGGAAACGGGAGGCAGGCTCGTCCTGTGACGTATCTGACACGCTGCCGCCTGTTTGGCTCTCCCGGTCGTTCCCTCTGGCAGGATGGGCGTGATGAAGGTGCCGATTGACGGGCTGCAGGACAGGCTCACGGGGTACCTCCGCCGCAGGAAGGTCACGGACCTTCCCGGGGTGACGGCAGTGGCGAGAATCGATCGGCGGACCAAGAGGCTGACCAAGCGCCTCAGGGCCGGGGAAATCGCGATTATCGATCACGTTGACGTTGACCGGGTGAGCGCGGAGGCGCTTGTCGCGTGCGGCGCGGCGGGCGTCGTCGACGTCGCCGCGGGCATCAGCGGCCGCTACCCGAACCTGGGCCCGCAGATCATCGTCGAGGCCGGGGTGCCGTTCATCGACAACGCCACCCCCGAGCTGTTCGAGCGCATCAAGGACGGTGACCTGGTCCGGCTGCACGAGGGCGTCGTGTACCTGGGTGAGGAGGCGGTCGGCAAGGGCGACGTGCAGACCACCGAGTCCATCGAGGCCGCGATGAGCGAGGCGCGCGCCGGGCTGACCGTGCAGATCGAGGCGTTCGCCGCCAACACCATGGAGTACGTCCGCCGCGAGCGCGACCTGCTCATCGACGGGATCGGCGTGCCCGAGGTGCGGACCGTGATGGAGGGCAGGCACGTCCTCATCGTGGTGCGCGGCTACCACTACAAGGAGGACATCGCCGCCCTTCGCCCCTACATCCGCGAGTACCGGCCGGTCATGGTCGCGGTGGACGGCGGCGCCGACGCGCTGCTGGAGGCGGGCTACACGCCCGACATCATCGTGGGCGACTTCGACTCGGTCTCCACCAAGGCGATCTGCACCGGCGCGGAGCTGATCGTGCACGCCTACCGCGACGGCAGGGCGCCGGGGCTGGAACGGGTCCAGCAGCTCGGCCGCAGCGCGGTGCTCTTCCCGGCCATCGGGACCAGCGAGGACATCGCCATGCTGCTCGCCGACGACAAGGGCGCCGACCTCATCGTCGCCGTCGGCACCCACGCGACGCTGGTGGAGTTCCTCGACAAGGGCCGCTCGGGCATGGCCAGCACCTTCCTCACCCGGCTGAGGGTGGGCAGCAAGCTCGTCGACGCCAAGGGCGTCAGCCGGCTCTACCGCAGCCGGATATCCACTCCGTCCCTGCTCCTGCTCGTCGCCACCACGCTGATCACCATGGGGGTGGCGATCGTCGTCTCCCCGGTGGGCAAGATCTGGCTGGACAGCATGCGCGACGTCTGGAGCGGCTTCATCTTCTGGCTGGTCGGACTCTTCTCGTGATCGATTTCCGCTATCACCTCGTCTCCATCGTCGCGATCTTCCTGGCCCTGTCGGTCGGCATCGTGCTGGGCACCACCCTGCTGGAGGACCCCGTCATCAAGGCGAGCGAGCTGGCCGTCAACCAGTTCCGCGAGGGCAACAACGAGCTCCGCGAGCAGGTGGAGACCCTGCAGAAGCGCGAGGCCGCCAACGACGCCTTCGTCGTCGGCGACACCCCCCGGCTCGTCCAGGACGCGCTGACCGGCAAGCGCGTCGTGATCGTCGAGGCGCCCGGCGCCGCGACGGCCGTGCGCGAGGCGGCGCAGGAGGTGCTCGAGGAGGCCGGGGCGACCGTGACCGGCCGGGTCACCCTCGCCGAGAGGTACGTCGACCCCGACCAGGTGGGCTTCGTCGACAAGCTGGCGGTCGGGGCCAAGGCCCCCGAGACCGTCTTCGCGGCCGAGGACACCGCCTACGACAAGGCGGCCGAGGTGCTCGCCGGCGCGATCGTGACGACCGACCCCGGCCAGGCGGGCGAGGAGCACCCGGCGGGCGCCGGCATCCTCGACGCCTTCCAGCGTGGCGGCCTGATCAGCGTCACCGACACCCCGGCCAGGCGCGCGGACCTGGCGCTGGTGATCGCCCCGGCCGAGGCGTACACCGGTGACGACGCCGCCCAGCAGGCGCGCGCGCTGGTCACGCTGGCGCTCGGCCTGGACGAGGCGGGCCAGGGCGCCGTGCTGGCCGGTACGCAGACCGCGGCGGCGACCGGCGGGGTCATCACCGCGATCCGCGACGACGCCGCCTTCACCGAGAAGATCTCCACCGTCGACACCGTCGATATGCCCGCGGGACGGGTCGTGGTGGTCTACGCTCTCCGGGAGCAACTGACCGGGCTGGCCGGCCAGTACGGCATAGGCCCCGGCGTCTCCGGCATCGAGCCCAGCGCGACGCCGACCCCCACGGCCGCCACGGCCACCTCCGGAGGATGATTCCGATGGCTCGTCTGGCTCCCCGCTCCCTTCCCCGTGCCCTCGCGGGCGCCCTCGCCGGTGCGGCCCTCGGTGCCGTGGCCGCGCGTGCCGCCTACGCCGCGTTCACCCGCAGGCCCCCGGTCGGCGACGCGGAGACCTGGGCCCGTACCAACCACCGGGGCGAGCCGATCACCCTGCTGGAGGGGCCGGCGTTCGTCGCCGGAGCCGGGGCGGCCGCGGCCGTGACGCCCGGCCTGCCCGCACGGGTCCGCACGGCGGCGGTGCTGGCGGCGGCGGGCGCCGGGGGGCTCGGCGCCTACGACGACCTGTACGGCGCGACCTCGTCCAAGGGGTTCCGGGGGCACCTGAGCGCCCTGGCCAAGGGCGAGGTCACCAGCGGGGCGGTGAAGATCCTCGGCATCGGCGTGACGGGTCTGGCCGCCGCCGCCCTGACCTCCCGCACCCCCCTGGACGTGGCCGTCGACGGCGCCCTGATCGCCGGGAGCGCCAACCTGGCCAACCTCTTCGACCTGCGCCCGGGCCGCGCCGTCAAGGTGGGCCTGCTCGCGGGCGCCCCGCTGCTCGCCGCGGCCCTGCGCCGCGGCGATCCTGCCGGGGCCGCCCTGGCCGCGCTCCCCATGGGGGCCGCGGCCGCGCTGCTGGACGAGGACCTCGGCGAGCGGGCCATGCTCGGTGACGCCGGGGCCAACGCGCTGGGCGCGCTGCTCGGCCTGGCCGCCACCGTGAGCCTGGGCCGTCCCGGGCGCCTGGCCGTGCTGGGCACCGTGGTCGCGCTGACCGCGGCCTCGGAGAAGGTCAGCTTCACCAGGGTGATCGCGGGCAACCCCTTCCTGCACCGCGTCGACATGCTCGGCCGTCGCCCCGTGGAGCAGGCGCCCACCCCCCGATGACCAGGAGGATCGGGCAGGGCGTCGCGGGCGCGGCGCTCCTCATCGGGATCGTGACCGTCCTGGCCCGGCTCGTCGGGTTCGGCCGTTACCTGGTCCAGTCGCAGAGCGTCGGCAACCTCTGCCTGAGCACCGCCTACAACACCGCCAACTACGTGCCCAACATCGTCTTCGAGCTGGTGGCGGGCGGGGCGCTGGCCGGGATGGTGGTGCCGGTGCTGGCCTCGGCGGCCTCGCGGGCGGGCGAGGACCCGCGGGCCAGGGCCGAGGCCGGCCGGACCACCTCGGCGCTGCTGACCTGGACGATGCTGGTCCTGGTGCCGGTGACGCTGCTGATCGTGGCGTTCGCCGGGCCGATCGTCACGCTGCTGGCCGGCGAGGCGCCCGGCTGCGACCTGGCCCAGGTCGTCGAGGTCGGCACCGGCATGCTCGTCGTCTTCGCCCCCCGGATGATCTTCTTCGGGCTGGCCGTCGTCCTGTACGGGGTGCTCCAGGCCCACCGGCGCTTCCTGGGGCCCGCGCTGGCCCCGCTGGTCTCCAGCCTGCTCATCGTCGCCTCCAACCTGTTGTTCGAGGCGGTGAACGGGCGTGCCGCCGAGGACCTGTCGGCGCTGGACGACGCGGGCGCGCTCTCGCTCTCCCTCGGCGCGACCGTCGCCGCGGCGGCGATGGTGGTCACCGTCGCCGGCCCGGTGGCCCGGCTGCGGCTCAGGCTGCGGCCCTCGCTGTCGTTCCCGCCGGGCGTCGCGGCCCGCGCCCGGCGCCTGGCCACCGCGGGCCTGGCCGTCCTGGTCGCCCAGCAGCTCACGCTGATCGTCGTCGTCCACCTCGCCAACGACCTGGGCGGCGAGGGGGCGGTCGGTGTCTACACCTACGCCTGGGCGCTGTACCAGCTGCCGTACGCGGTGCTGGTGATGCCGATCGCCACCAGTTCCTTCCCGGAGCTGTCGACCCGGGCGGAGGAGGGGGACCTGGCCGGGTTCGACGCGCTGACCTCCGCCACGACGCGGGCCGTGCTGCTGGTGACCGGGCTCGCGGCCGGGGTGATGGCGGCGGTGGCCGTGCCGGTGGCGCGGGTGTTCCTGGAGGACACCCCGGGGGGCGACCCCGCGGAGATGGCCCGCGCGGTCGCGCTGTTCGCGCCCGGCCTGGCCGGGTACGCGCTCATGCTGCACCTGGCCCGCATCCTGTACGCCCGCGGGCTGGGCAGGCCGGCGGCCGTCGCCTCGGTGGCGGGCTGGGGGGTCGCGCTCGCGGCCCAGATCGTGCTGGCCCGTGCCGCGGGCGACGAGACCGAGGTGGTGGGGATGCTGGCGCTGGGCAGCACGATCGGCATGACCGTCGGCGGCCTGCTGCTTGCCCTGGCGGTGTTCCGCGCCGGCGGGGCGCCCGCGCTCGCGGGGGCGCCCCGTGCCCTGCTGGCCTCGCTGGCCGGTGGCGCCGCGGCCTGGGGTGCGGGCCTGGCCGTGGTCGGCGCCTTCGGCGAGGTGTCCCGGTGGGCGTGCGTGGCGGTCGGGACGGCCGCCGCGGTGGCGGGCACGGCCGCGTTCGCGGTCGTGGTGGCGGTGGTCGGCGGGCCGGACGCCCGGGGACTGCTGCGACGGCTCCGCGGCCGGGCCGGGGCGAGGACGACGGAGGGGACGGCAGAGAGTGCGACGGAGGGGAGCGGTTCCGATGGCTGACCGGGAAGGACGCGTGGCGCTCGTGCTGGGGACCAGCGCGGGCGGTGTCGGCCGGCACGTGGCCATGCTGGCCCGGGGGCTGGCCGGCCGCGGCCACCGGGTGGTCGTGGCGGGCCCGCCGAGCACCGAGGAGGCCTTCGGGTTCACCGCCCTGGGTGCGCGCTTCACGCCCGTGCCGATCTCCGACCGGCCCCGCCCGCCCGCCGACCTGCGGGCGGTCCTGGCACTGCGGTCGCTGCGCGGGGCCGACGTCGTGCACGCCCACGGGCTGAGGGCCGGGGCACTGGCGGCGCTCGCGCTGGCCGGGACCCCGGCGCCGCTGGTGGTGACCCTGCACAACGCGGCCACCGCGGGCGGCGCGGTCGGGGCGGTGTACGGGCTGCTGGAGCGCGTGGTGGCCCGCCGGGCCGACCGGATCCTGGTGGTCTCGCCCGACCTGGGGGAACGAATGACCCTGCTGGGGGCGCGGCGCGTCGAGGCCGCCGTCGTCCCGGCGCCCCCGCTGGCTCCCTCCGGGCGCCGGCCCGAGGAGGTACGGGCGGAGCTCGGCGCCGGAGACCGGGTGATCTTCCTGACGGTCGCCAGGCTCGCGCAGCAGAAGGGGCTGGAGACCCTGCTGGACGTGGCGGGGACGCTGCCCGGCGGGCCCGGGTCCCCCGGGCCGCTGTTCCTGATCGCGGGGCAGGGGCCGCTGCACGCGGAACTGCGGCGCCGGATCGACCGGGAGGACCTGCCGGTACGGCTGCTCGGCCCCCGCGCCGACGTCGCCGACCTGCTCGGGGTGGCCAGGGCGCTGGTGGTGCCCAGCCGGTGGGAGGGACAGCCGCTCGTCGTGCAGGAGGCCCTGCGGTCGGGCACGCCGGTGGTCGCCACCGCCGTGGGCGGCGTCCCGGCGATGGTGGGCGAGGGCGGGGTGCTGGTGCCGTACGGAAATGTGGCCGCGATGCGAGACGCGGTGGCAGGGCTGCTCGCCGACGGCGAGCGGGCGCGTGAGCTGGCCGGCGCCGCCGCCCGCAGAGGCCGTGAGCTGCCGGGCGAGAGCGAGGCGCTGGAGGCGGTGCTCGCCGTCTACGCCTCACCGTCCGGTCCGTCCGGGCCGCCGGAGCCGGAGGAACAAGGGGCGGGGACGCGATGTTGAATTAGGCGACACCAGGCCGGACACCTATACTGGCGTGGTTAGGGGGGGAGTATCCCTTCGTGGCAGTCTCGTCATCACGGTGTTGCCTCGCTCCACGAGGCCCCCGGGGCTGTCGGTCCGCACGGCCCGGTCTTCCAGCCGGGCCGGATCCATGCGGGCGGGAGAGACCTCCGGCTGTCTGTCGTGCGCGCTGCCGGAGGTTTATCAGCTGTGAGTGTTCCCACCTGGGCATGGTTCGCCATCATCGGCGGCCTTCTCGTCGTTCTCGCCTTCGATCTGTGGATAGTCGACCGCGGCGAACCCAGGGAATTCTCCCTGAGGCAGGCCGGTTTCTGGGTCGGGTTCTACGTCAGCCTTGCGGTCGTCTTCGGCATCGTGATGTGGGTGTTCGCCGGTCCCGTCCCCGCGGGCCAGTTCTTCGCCGGCTATCTCACCGAGTACAGCCTGAGCATCGACAACCTCTTCGTCTTCTACATCATCATGACCCGCTTCGCGGTGCCGAAGATGTACCAGCACAAGGTCCTGCTGGTGGGCATCCTGATGGCGCTGGTCATGCGCGGCGTCTTCATCGCCATCGGCGCCGCGGCCCTGGCCAACTTCGGCTGGCTGTTCTACGTCTTCGGCCTGTTCCTGATCTACACCGCGGTCCAGCTCGTCCGCCAGTTCGGCCAGGAGGAGGACCTCCCGGAGAACGCGGTCCTGCGCTGGGCCCGCCGCGTGCTGCCGCACACCGACGACTACGTGGGCTCCAAGGTGACCGTCAAGATCGACGGCAGGCGCATGGTCACCCCGCTGCTGATCGTCATGATCGCCATCGGCACCACCGACCTGCTGTTCGCGCTGGACTCGATCCCGGCGATCTTCGGCCTGACCACCGACCCGTTCATCGTCTTCGCCGCGAACGCCTTCGCCCTGATGGGCCTGAGGCAGCTGTACTTCCTGCTGGGCGGTCTGCTCCAGCGCCTGGTCTACCTGAGCTTCGGTCTCGCGTTCATCCTCGGTTTCATCGGGGTTAAGCTGATCCTCGAGGCTCTGCACTCCAGTGGCGTCTCCTGGGCTCCCGAGATCCCGATCTGGGTGTCGCTGTCGGTCATCGTCGTCACGATGGTCTTCACCACCGTGATCAGCCTGATGAAGGCCAGGCGCGACACCCGTGAGGGCAAGGAGAACAGCACCCCGGCGAGTGTCGAGCAGGGCTAGCGAATCGGTGCATGAGGCGCTTTGCTTGTCTCATTGCGCCTTATAAGGGCTGAGAGATGGGTAACATCCTGCCCCAAAGCGGGTAGACATACCGGTCTAATGCCGCAAGACATCACAAAAGGTTCCCTGTGTCCCACGATTCAGCAAGTCGCCGGCCAGGTCCGCTGGGCCTGGCGCGGGGCGTCTCCCCGTGGTTGCTCCCGACCGTGGCCGCCGCCGCGGCGACCTCCCTGCTCAGCCGCCGCGACCGGCGCTGGGCGGCGGCGGCGCTCCCGCTGACGGCGCTCACCGGTGGGATGCTCTGGTTCTTCCGCGACCCGGACCGGACGCCGGGCACCGGGCGGATCCTGTCCCCGGCCGACGGCGTGGTGCAGAGCATCGACCCGTGGCCGGACGGGCGCACCAGGGTGGCGATCTTCATGAGCCCGCTCGACGTGCACGTCAACCGGGCTCCGCTGGCCGGCACGGTCACCTCGATGCGGCACGTGTCCGGGGGGTACGTCCCCGCGTTCGACAAGGACAGCGAGAACAACGAGCGGGTCGTCTGGCACCTGGACACCGCGCTGGGCGACATCGAGTTCGTGCAGATCGCCGGCGCGGTCGCGCGCCGCATCGTGCCGTACGTGGCCGTGGGCGCCAAGGTCGCCAAGGGCGAGCGGATCGGCCTGATCAGGCTCGGCTCCCGGGTCGACGTCTACCTTCCCGAGGGGATCGCCCCGGCCGTCTCGGTGGGCGAGAGAACGGTCGCGGGGGTGACGGGTCTTGACCACGGCTGACGCGAGCTGGCCGCTGGACGAGACGGACGACGAGCCACGGGGGCCGGTGGGCAAGGCGTTCCGCCTGTCGGCCGCCGACTCCCTCTCACTCGGCAACGCCCTGTGCGGGTTCCTCGCGGTCTGCGTGCTGGCCTGGTCGGCCATCAGCGCGCTGCAGGAGGGCAAGCCCTTCGCGGCCGACCCCCGCTTCTTCGGCACCGCCGTGGTGCTGCTGCTGATCGGCGCCACCTGCGACCTGTTCGACGGCCTGGTGGCCAGGAAGTTCCGCGCCTCGGCCATGGGCGCCGAGCTGGACAACCTCGCCGACGTGATCAGTTTCGGGTTCGCCCCCGCCTTCATGGTGGTGATCTGGGCGGGGTTCAACCAGCAGATCCCCTTCCTGCTGGTGATGGCCGCGGCGGCGTCGGTGCTGCTGGCCGGTGTCATCCGGTTGGCGCGCTTCGCCTGCGTGAAGACCAAGAGCGGCGACTTCATGGGCCTGCCCATCCCGATGGGGGCCATGACCGTGGTCTCGATCGTGCTGCTGTTCCCGCCGTCGAGCTGGACGGTCCTGCCCATCTTCGCGGTGGCGTACCTGATGGTGAGCCGGATCGAGTACCCCAAGCCCAAGGGCAACCTGGCCGCGGGCGTGCTCGCCTGGATGATGATCAACGTGGCCTGCCTGACCATCTGGGTCGCGGGCCTGGCCGGAGGGGACACCCTGATCAAGGTCGGGGCGGTCATGCAGCTGACGATCGTGGCCAGCATCCCGCTGCGGGTGCTGATGTTCAAGCGGGAGAAGCGCAAGGAGCGCCAGGCATCGGCCGGGGTCGGCTGACCTTCTTTTCCGGATTTTTCACCTTTTTCGGCCCTGGGGCCGGGGGCCCGGGGGGATCCCGGTGGGGGGATGGTCGGGGATCCGTCATACGGATGTCCGTTCTCGCCCCCGAACCCCCGATCCGTCTTTCCCCTGGCCGGGCGATCGCGTTCAATTGCCGCATGGCGACCGAGCCGCGCGAGCACACCCGCACGTACTTCCTGAGCCTGCTCGCCCGTGAGCTGGAGCTCAGGGGCGTCACCGCGACCCTCAGGCGGAGCCCGCCGTCGCTGCGGGTGAGCGATCCCGAGGCGGCGCTGTTCTCCGAGACGGTCGACTGCGTCCCGCAGGCCGACGGCTGGTTCTACCGCTGGTCCTGGGGGGACCTGGTCGAGCGGGTGGAGGACCCGTCCGCGGCGGCGGACCGGATCCTCCGGATCTTCGGCGGTACGGCCCGCTGACGCCCGGCCGGGCCCTGCCCCTCGTCCCGTCCGCTTCTCCCCGTGCCGCCGCGGTCACCCGTCGCCGCGGAGGGTCACCAGCCGCGTTCGCGCCACTCGGGCAGCGAGGGGCGCTCGGCCCCCAGGGTGGTGTCGCGGCCGTGGCCCGGATAGACCCAGGTGTCGTCCGGCAGCCGGTCGAAGATCCGCTCCGACACGTCGGCGAAGAGCTGGGCGAACCGCTCGGGATCCTTGTTCGTGTTGCCCACCCCGCCGGGGAAGAGCGAGTCACCGGTGAACAGGTGGCCGGGGTAGTACAGGGCGATCGAGCCGGGCGTGTGCCCGCGCAGGTGGATCACCTCCAGGCTGACCACGCCGACGGTGATCCCGTCGCCGTGCCCGACCTCCAGGTCCACCGGCACCGGCAGCCCGGGCGCGTCCAGGGGGTGGGCGATCACCGAGGCGCCGGTCGCCGCGGCGACCGCCTCCAGGGCCTGCCAGTGGTCACCGTGCTGGTGGGTGGTGATGATCTTGCTGATCGGCAGGTCGCCGATGAGCTCCAGCAGCCGGTCGGGCTCGGCGGCGGCGTCGATCAGGGCGCCGTCCCCGGTCTCGGTGCAGCGGACCAGGTAGGCGTTGTTGTCGAACGGGCCGACGGCCAGTTTGGCGATCGTCAGGGCGGGAAGTTCGCGCAGGTCGGCGGGGCCGCCCACCTGCACGTCACCGGTGTACGTCACGGTCTCTCCTCGGGCGGGGTCGCGGGAAGGTGAGGGCACGGGCGGTGCCCGTCATGGTCGTCGTCTCGTCATCATCATCGCGCGCCGCCGGCGTGTGAGGGCATAAGGGGGGTGTTCGGATCGTTGAGTAGCTGAGCGGCCTGCCGTGTCCGCGAGGAAGCCGTACCCTGAAACGGGCGGGGGCCCCGAGGGCCAGGACACCGGCCCGGAAAACTGTCGGTCGCTGTCGCTAGTCTGCCCGCGACCGCTCTCAACCCTTCTATATCGACGTCGGGACTGCTGTGGCTGACCGCCTCATCGTGCGTGGCGCACGGGAACACAACCTCAAGGACGTCTCGCTGGATCTTCCGCGGGACTCTCTGATCGTCTTCACCGGGCTGTCCGGCTCGGGGAAGTCGAGCCTGGCCTTCGACACCATCTTCGCCGAGGGCCAGCGCCGCTATGTCGAATCGCTGTCGGCGTACGCGCGGCAGTTCCTCGGGCAGATGGACAAGCCCGACGTCGACTTCATCGAGGGGCTCTCGCCCGCGGTGTCGATCGACCAGAAGTCCACCAGCCGCAACCCGCGCTCGACCGTCGGCACGATCACCGAGGTCTACGACTACCTGCGCCTGCTGTGGGCCCGCGTCGGCAAGCCGCACTGCCCGCAGTGCGGGCGGGCGATCGCCAGGCAGAGCCCCGAGCAGATCGTCGACCGGGTGATGGAGCTGCCCGAGGGCACCCGCTTCCAGGTGCTGGCCCCGGTGGTCCGCGGCCGCAAGGGGGAGTACGCCGAGCTCTTCGGCCAGCTCCAGGCCAAGGGCTTCGCCCGCGCCCGCGTCGACGGCACGGTGGTCCGGCTGGACGAGCCGCCGACGCTGAAGAAGCAGGAGAAGCACGACATCGAGGTGATCGTCGACCGCCTGGCCGTGAAGGAGGGGGCGGCCAGCCGCCTGACCGGCTCGGTGGAGACCGCCCTGAACCTGTCGGGCGGGACGATCACCCTGGAGTTCGTCGACCTGCCCGAGGACGACCCGAACCGCGAGCGCTTCTACTCCGAGCACCTCTACTGCCCCTACGACGACCTGTCGTTCGAGGAGATGGAGCCCCGCTCGTTCTCGTTCAACTCGCCCTTCGGCGCCTGTCCCGAGTGCACGGGTCTCGGCGTCCGCATGGAGGTCGACCCCGACCTGATCGTGCCCGACCCGGAACGGCCGCTGGGCGAGGGCGCCCTGTCGCCGTGGGCGGGCGGCCACACCAGCGACTACTTCGTCCGGCTGGTCGAGGCGCTCGGCCTGAACATGGGCTTCAGCCTGGACACCCCCTGGGAGCGGCTCCCCAAGAAGGCCCAGAAGGCCCTGCTGTACGGCCACGACGAGCAGGTCCACGTCCGCTACAGCAACCGCTACGGCCGCCAGCGCTCCTACTACACCACCTTCGAGGGGGTCATCCCCTGGGTGCAGCGCCGCCACGGCGAGTCCGACAGCGACGGCATGCGCGAGAAGTACGAAGGCTACATGCGGGAGATCCCGTGCCCGGCCTGCAAGGGGGCCAGGCTCAAGCCGGTCTCGCTGGCCGTCACGGTCGAGGGCCGCTCGATCGCCGAGGTCTCGGCGATGTCGATCGGCGACTGCGCGGTCTTCCTGGCGGGCCTGAAGCTCTCCGACCGCGACATGCAGATCGCCGAGCGGGTGGTCAAGGAGATCAACGCCCGGATGGGCTTCCTGCTCGACGTGGGCCTGGACTACCTGACCATGGACCGGGCCTCGGGGACCCTCGCCGGTGGCGAGGCGCAGCGCATCCGGCTCGCCACCCAGATCGGCTCCGGCCTGGTCGGCGTGCTCTACGTGCTGGACGAGCCCTCCATCGGCCTGCACCAGCGTGACAACCAGCGGCTGCTGGAGACGCTGATCAGGCTGCGCGACATGGGCAACACGCTCATCGTGGTCGAGCACGACGAGGACACCATCGCCGCCGCCGACTGGGTGGTGGACATCGGCCCCGGAGCCGGTGAGCACGGTGGCCAGGTCGTCGTCTCCGGCACCGTGGCCGACCTGCTGGCCTCCGAGGACTCGATGACGGGCGCCTACCTGTCCGGCCGCAGGTCCATCACCATCCCCGCGACCCGCCGCAAGCGCGACAGGAAGCGGCAGATCACCGTGAAGGGCGCCCGCGAGCACAACCTCAAGGGCGTCGACGTGGAGTTCCCGCTCGGCGTGCTGACCGCGGTCACCGGGGTCTCCGGATCGGGCAAGTCCACCCTGGTCAACGACATCCTCTACAACGCGCTGGCCAAGGAGCTCAACGGGGCGCGCACCGTCCCGGGCCGCCACTCGCGGATCAACGGGATGGACCTGGTCGACAAGGTCGTGCACGTCGACCAGTCGCCGATCGGCCGCACGCCGCGCTCCAACCCGGCGACGTACACCGGCGTCTTCGACAAGGTCCGCGACCTGTTCTCGCAGACCACCGAGGCCAAGGTCCGCGGCTACCAGAAGGGCCGCTTCAGCTTCAACGTCAAGGGCGGCCGGTGCGAGGCGTGCTCGGGAGACGGCACCCTCAAGATCGAGATGAACTTCCTGCCCGACGTCTACGTGCCCTGCGAGGTCTGCCACGGCGCGCGGTACAACCGGGAGACCCTGGAGGTCCACTACAAGGGCAAGACGATCTCCGAGGTGCTCGACATGCCGATCGAGGAGGCCCTGGGCTTCTTCGACTCGATCCCGTCGATCAAGCGCTACCTGCAGACGCTGTTCGACGTCGGGCTGGGCTACGTCCGGCTGGGCCAGCCGGCCACCACGCTGTCCGGCGGCGAGGCCCAGCGTGTCAAGCTCGCCTCCGAGCTGCAGCGCCGTTCCACCGGACGCACGATCTACGTGCTGGACGAGCCCACCACGGGCCTGCACTTCGAGGACATCCGCAGGCTGCTGGGGGTGCTGGGCAAGCTCGTCGACGGCGGCAACACGGTCATCGTGATCGAGCACAACCTCGACGTGATCAAGACCGCCGACTGGCTGATCGACATGGGCCCGGAGGGCGGTTCCCGCGGCGGCAGCGTGCTGGCCGTCGGCACCCCCGAGGAGGTCGCCCTGGTCGACGAGAGCCACACCGGCCGCTTCCTGCGCAAGATCCTCGGCAGCTGAGGGCGGGGCCGGCGGCGGGGCCCGCCGCCGGCGTCCCCGGCACGGGTTCCGCCACGGCCCCGTGCCGGGTCCCCGGGACGGTTTCCGGGCCCAGGAGCCCCGGGCCGAGGGTCCCCGGGCCGAGGGTCCCCGGGCCGAGGGGCCCTGAGCCGAGGTCCCCGAGCCGGGGTTCCGGTGGTGGGCCCCGCGCGGGTCCCGGTGCCGAAGGACCCGGGGACGAGGGTCCCGGCGTCAGGGGACCCGGTGGCGAAGGCCCGTGTCGAAGGGGCCCGCTATGAAAGGCCCCGGCGCCGAAGCCCCCGTGGCCGGATCCCGGGGCCGCGGACCTGTCCCAGGGCGTATTTCTTCACAGTCTCCTGATGCGTCGTACGGCATGCTGAACCGTCATCGGGGTGTTGACCGTACCTGAACATGACGATCCTGGAGGAACATAGATGACTGAGACGACGCGTCGCACGGTGATGATGAGCGCCGGTGGAGCCGGTATGGCCGCGGTGCTGACCGCCTGCGCCGGGTACGGGGAACCGGCCGCCGGCGGTGGTGAGACCTCCGCGACCGCCGCCTCGGAGGCTCCCGGGAAGAGCGCGGACACCGGCGCGGGGTCGGGCTCCGACTCCGCGGCGGAGGCGCTGGCCAAGACCGCGGACATCCCCGAGGGGGGCGGCAAGGTCTTCAAGGACGAGAAGATCGTGATCACCCAGCCCACCGCGGGCCAGTTCAAGGCGTTCAGCTCGGCCTGCACCCACCAGGGGTGCGACGTCGACAAGGTGGCCGACGGCACCATCGACTGCCCCTGCCACGGCAGCAAGTTCAAGATCACGGATGGTTCGGTGGTGGACGGTCCCGCGACCAAGCCGCTCCCGGAGAAGACGATCAAAGTGGACGGCGACTCCATCACGCTGGCCTGATCCCCGTCGCCGGACTCGCCGCCGGGGGACGGGTTCCCCGGCCGCGAGGCCCGCGCCGTGACGGGCGCCCCCTTCGGGGAAGGGCGGCGCCGTTATCGTAAGGAAAGCTGTCGGTCGGGGCCGATAGGCTCATGGTGTGGCGAGATCTGTGGGTGGTCCGGCGAGTTTCCGGCCGAAACCGGGGTCGATCCCCGACTCTCCCGGCGTCTACCGGTTCAAGGACGGCGACGGCCGGGTCGTCTACGTCGGCAAGGCGAAGAACCTCCGTCAGCGGCTCAACTCCTACTTCGCCGACTTCGCGGGCCTGCACCAGCGCACCCAGACGATGCTCACGACCGCCGCGGCCGTCGACTGGACGGTCGTCGGCACCGAGGTCGAGGCGCTCCAGCTGGAGTACTCCTGGATCAAGGAGTACGACCCGCGTTTCAACGTCAAGTACCGCGACGACAAGTCCTACCCCTACCTGGCGGTCACCATGGGGGAGGAGTTCCCCCGGGTGCAGGTGCTGCGCGGCGCCAAGCGCAAGGGCACCCGCTACTTCGGCCCCTATTCGCACGCCTGGGCGATCAGGGAGACCGTCGACCTGCTGCTGCGGGTCTTCCCGATCAGGAGCTGCTCCACCGGCGTGTTCAGGCGCGCCGAGCAGATCGGCCGCCCCTGCCTGCTGGGCTACATCGACAAGTGCTCGGCCCCCTGCGTCGGCCGGGTCACCCCCGCCGAGCACCGGGCCCTGGCCGAGGACTTCTGCGAGTTCATGGCGGGCAACACCGCCAGGTTCATCAGGCGGCTGGAACGCGAGATGCGCCAGGCCGCCGTCGAGCAGGAGTACGAGCGCGCGGCCAGGCTGCGCGACGACGTCCAGGCGCTCCAGCGGGCCCTGGAGAAGCAGGCCGTGGTCCTGGGCGACACCACCGACTGCGACGTGGTCGCCCTGGCCGAGGACCCGCTGGAGGCCGCCGTCCAGGTGTTCTACGTCCGCGGCGGGCGGATCAGGGGGCAGCGCGGCTGGGTGGTCGACAAGGTCGGCGAGGTCACCCCGGCGGAGCTGGTCGAGCAGTTCCTGCTGCAAATGTACGGCGACGCGGCCGCCGAGGCACTGCCCAGGGAGGTGCTGGTGCCCGTGCTGCCCCCCGACGCCGAGGCAGTCTCGGAGCTGCTCTGCGAGCACCGCGGCGCCCGGGTGGAGATCAGGGTCCCGCGGCGCGGCGACAAGAGGTCGCTGATGGAGACCGTCGAGCGCAACGCGGCCGAGTCGCTCAAGCAGCACAAGCTCAAGCGGGCCAGCGACCTGACCACGCGGAGCAAGGCCCTGCAGGAGGTCGCCGACGCCCTCGGCCTGGACCAGGCGCCGCTGCGCATCGAGTGCTACGACGTCTCCCACATCCAGGGCACCGACGTGGTGGCCTCCATGGTGGTCTTCGAGGACGGCCTGGCCCGCAAGAGCGAGTACCGCCGATTCTCCGTGCGCTCCACCGAGGGCGACGTCGCCTCCATCCGCGAGGTGATCTCCCGCCGGTTCAAGCGCTACCTGCAGGAGCGCTCCGAGACCGGGGAGCTCGACGCCGACCCCGGGGCCGGGCCGGGCGAGGGGACACGGCCGACCGGCATCGACCCGGAGACCGGGAAGCCGCGCCGGTTCGCGTACCCGCCCAACCTGGTGGTGGTCGACGGCGGTCCCGCGCAGGCCGCGGCGGCCCGCAGGGCCCTCGACGAGCTGGGGATCGACGACGTGGCCGTGTGCGGCCTGGCCAAGCGGCTGGAGGAGGTCTGGCTGCCCGGCGAGGACCTCCCGGTGATCCTCGCCCGCTCCAGCGAGGCCCTTTACCTTCTCCAGCGGGTACGCGACGAGGCCCACCGCTTTGCCATCACCTACCATCGAGCCAAGAGGTCCAAGAGCGTCACGGAAAGCGCCCTGGACGAGGTCCCCGGACTCGGCCCGGCCCGCAGACAGGCGCTGATCAAGCATTTCGGATCGGTGAAACGGCTGCGGGAGGCGACGGCGGCCCAGATCCGCGAGGTTCCCGGAATCGGCCCGTCGACGGCCGAGACGATCGTGTCGGCCTTGAAGGGGCAGCACCCATGAGCGAGAGAGAGTCCGCGTTCGTCCTGGTCACCGGCATGTCGGGGGCGGGGCGGAGCACGGCGGCCAAGGCCCTGGAGGACCTGGGCTGGTTCGTCATCGACAACCTGCCGCCGGGGCTGCTGTTCGCCATGGCCGAGGAGGCCGGCCGGGTCAAGCTGGCCGCCGACAAGGTGGCCGCGGTGGTGGACGTGCGCAGCCTGGCCTTCACCAGCGACCTCAACAGCGCGATCGAGGAGCTGGAGGGGCGCGGCGTCGGCGTGCGCGTGGTGTTCCTGGAGGCCAGCGACGAGGAACTGGTCCGCAGGTTCGAGAACGTCCGCCGCCCGCACCCGCTGCAGGGCGACGGCCGCCTGGTCGACGGCATCGCCCGCGAGCGCGGCATCCTGCGCGAGGTCCGGGCCAACGCCGACCTGGTGATCGACACCTCCAACCTCAACGTGCACGAGCTCCGTGGGAAGATCGTCGCCTTCTTCGGCGGGGAGGACCGCCCCGGCCTGCGGGTCAACGTCGTCTCCTTCGGCTTCAAGTACGGCCTGCCGGTCGACGCGGACCTGGTCGTCGACTGCCGCTTCCTGCCGAACCCGCACTGGGTGCCGGAACTGCGCCCCATGAACGGCCTGGACGCTCCCGTACGGGAGTACGTTCTCAATCAAGCGGGTGCGAAGGAACTCCTCGACGCCTACGAGGAGGTGGTCTCCATCATCGCCTCCGGCTACACCCGCGAGGGCAAGAGCTACGCCACGCTCGCCGTCGGCTGCACCGGCGGCAAGCACCGCAGCGTCGCCATGGCCGAGCAGATCGGCGGGCGGCTGCGGGACCGGGGTGGCATGGAGGTGCAGGTGAGCCATCGGGATGTGGGCCGGGAGTGAACGATGAGGGTCTCAAGGTCGTCGCACTGGGCGGGGGACACGGGCTGTACGCCTCGCTGTCGGCGCTGCGGAGGGTCACCTCCCGTCTGACGGCGGTGGTCACGGTGGCCGACGACGGGGGGTCCAGCGGGCGGCTCCGCCGCGAGCTGGGGGTGCTGCCGCCGGGGGACCTGCGCATGGCGCTGGCCGCGCTGTGCGACGACGACGAGTGGGGGCACACCTGGAGCGAGGTGGTCCAGCACCGTTTCCGCAGTGACGGCGACCTGCACGGCCACACGGTCGGCAACCTGCTGATCGTGGCCCTGTGGGAGCGGCTGGGCGACACGGTCGCCGGGCTCGACTGGCTCGGGCGGCTGCTGGGCGCGCACGGGCGGGTGCTGCCGATGTCGTCGGTGCCGCTGGACATCGCGGCCGAGGTGGAGCTGGACGGCCGGGTGAGCACGGTGCGCGGCCAGGTGGCCTGCGCGCTCACCCCCGGCCGGGTGCGGGCCGTCTCGCTGCTCCCGAAGGATCCTCCGGCCTGCCCCGAGGCGGTCGAGGCGGTCCTGGACGCCGACTGGGTGGTGTTCGGCCCCGGCTCGTGGTTCACCAGCGTGCTGCCGCACCTGATGGTGCCCGAGCTGGCCGAGGCGCTGCTGGCCACCCGCGCGCGCCGCCTGGTCGCGCTCAACCTCGCCCCGCAGCCCGGTGAGACCGACGGCTTCTCCCCCCAGAAGCACCTGGAGGTGCTGGGCCAGCACGCCTCCTCCCTGGCGATCGACGTGGTCGTCGCCGACACCGGGGTGACCCACGACCGCGACGCCCTGGCCAAGGCGGCCGCCGATCTCGGCGGGCGGCTGGTCCTCGCCCCGGTGGCCGACGAGGACGGCTCGCCGCGACATGATGCGCAACGTCTTGCCTCCGTCCTGGACGAGATTTTCCGTGAGAAGCGTTGATCCTGGTCAGCGGTGCTCAGGAGTGCGAGAAACTTCTGTGAGCCCGATTCACCTCGGGCCGCAAGGGGTCTGTATGGGGGAGGACGAACGCGCATGGCGATGACCGGTGTGGTCAAGGACGAGCTGAGCAGGCTTCCGGTACTGAAGCCCTGCTGCCGCAAGGCCGAGGTGTCGACGCTGCTGCGGTTCGCGAGCGGGCTGCACCTGGTGAGCGGGCGGATCGTGATCGAGGCCGAGCTCGACACCAACGTCACCGCCCGGCGGCTCATCAAGGACATCGGCGAGGTCTTCGGGCACAAGGCCGAGGTGCTCGTGCTGGCCCCGGCCGGGTTGCGCAAGGGCTCGCGCTACCTCGTGCGGGTCTACCGCGACGGGGAGGCCCTGGCCCGCCAGACCGGCCTGATCGACAACCACGGCCGCCCGGTGCGCGGCCTGCCGCGCCAGGTCGTCGCGGGGGCGACGTGCGACGCCGAGGCCGCCTGGCGGGGAGCGTTCCTGGCGCACGGCTCGCTCACCGAGCCGGGGCGTTCGATGTCGCTGGAGGTCACCTGCCCCGGGCCCGAGGCGGCGCTCGCGCTGGTCGGCTCGGCACGGCGCCTCAAGATCCACGCCAAGGCCCGGGAGGTCCGCGGCGTGGACCGGGTGGTGGTCCGCGACGGTGACGCGATCGGCGCGCTGCTGACCCGGCTGGGCGCCCACGACAGCGTGCTGGCCTGGGAGGACCGGCGGATGCGCCGGGAGTTCCGGGCCACGGCCAACCGGCTGGCCAACTTCGACGACGCCAACCTGCGCCGTTCGGCCCGCGCCGCGGTCGCCGCCGGGGCCAGGGTCCAGCGGGCCCTGGAGATCCTCGGCGAGGAGGCCCCCGAGCACCTGGTGGTCGCCGGCCGCCTACGGGTGGAGCACAAGCAGGCGTCCCTGGAGGAGCTGGGCCAGCTCGCCGACCCGCCGCTGACCAAGGACGCCATCGCCGGCCGCATCCGCCGCCTGCTGGCCATGGCCGACAAGCGCGCCCAGGACGTCGGCATCCCCAACACCGAGGCCAACCTCACCGTGGACATGCTCTCCCCCTGAGGGCGCGGTGCGGGCGGTCCGGGCCGCCCGCCGGGAGCGGAACGCTCCAACCGCCCGGCAGGGAAGGCGGGGGTGGGCGCCGGGGGCCCGCGGGGCCGGTGAGGCCGCCGGGGCGGTGTCCTTGCCGTCCCCTCGGGCGCGTCCCGCACGGCCGCGGATCGTGGGCCGTCGTCGCAGGTCCAGCAGGGGCTGGAGGAATTTACCGGACGATACGGGCGTCTTACGTGAAGGGTGCGATACCCCTTCGTGAAGCATGAAATAACGCACCCTACCCCTCCAGTGGTCTACACCAATTTGGGTCCGATAGGGTTC
Organism: Streptosporangium sp. NPDC050148; assembly: GCF_055586505.1. Classification (NCBI taxonomy): domain Bacteria; kingdom Bacillati; phylum Actinomycetota; class Actinomycetes; order Streptosporangiales; family Streptosporangiaceae; genus Streptosporangium; species Streptosporangium sp. NPDC050148. The sequence continues at coordinate 32,593 of NZ_JBVJIA010000002.1, forward strand.
GTGGTTGAGGTTTCAAGCCAGCCCCCAGTCGCCGGTCCCACGATCGGCGCACCGACGTACGAGGAGATCGGCACCGTGACCATCCGCGTAGGCGTCAACGGATTCGGCCGTATCGGCCGCAACTTCTGGCGTGCGGTCGCTGCCAGCGGCAAGGACATCGAGATCGTCGCGGTCAACGACCTGACCGACAACGCCACCCTCGCTCACCTTCTGAAGTACGACAGCATCCTCGGCCGCCTGCCGTACGAGGTGAAGAGCACCGCCGACGAGATCATCGTCGACGGCAGGACCATCAAGGCCTTCGCCGAGCGCGACCCGGCCAAGCTGCCCTGGGGCGACCTGGGCGTCGACGTCGTGGTGGAGTCCACCGGCTTCTTCACCGACGCCAACAAGGCCCGCGTGCACGCCGACAACGGCGCCAAGAAGGTCATCATCTCGGCCCCGGCCAAGAACGAGGACGTCACCGTCGTCATGGGCGTCAACCACGACACCTACGACCCGGCCAGCCACACGGTGATCTCCAACGCCTCCTGCACCACCAACTGCCTGGCCCCGATGGCCAAGGTCATCAACGACACCTTCGGTATCGAGAAGGGTCTGATGACCACCATCCACGCCTACACGCAGGACCAGAACCTGCAGGACGGCCCGCACAGCGACCTGCGCCGCGCCCGCGCCGCCGCGCTGAACATCGTGCCGACCTCCACCGGCGCCGCCAAGGCCATCGGCCTGGTGCTGCCCGAGCTCAAGGGCAAGCTCGACGGCTTCGCGCTGCGGGTGCCGATCCCCACGGGCTCGGCCACCGACCTCACCGTCGAGGTCGGCCGCGAGACCACCGTCGAGGAGGTCAACGCCGCGCTCAAGGCCGCCGCCGAGGGCCCGCTCAAGGGCTACCTCACCTACACCGAGGACCCGATCGTCTCCTCCGACATCGTCACCGACCCCTCCTCCTGCATCTTCGACTCGGGCCTGACCAAGGTCATCGGCAACCAGGTCAAGGTCGTCGGCTGGTACGACAACGAGTGGGGCTACTCCAACCGCCTGGTGGACCTCATCGAGCTGGTCGGCGCCGACCTGCGATGAAGGACATCACCGAGTTCGACGTGGCGGGTCGGCGCGTCCTGGTGCGCGCCGACCTCAACGTCCCCCTGGAGGGGGACGTCATCACCGACGACGGCCGCATCCGCGCCTCGGTGCCGACGATCAAGGACCTGGCCGGTCGCGGCGCCCGCGTGATCGTCGTCGCGCACTTGGGCCGCCCCAAGGGCAGGCCCAACCCCGAGTTCTCCCTGGCCCCGGTGGCCAGGAGGCTGGGAGAGCTGCTGGAGACCGAGGTCGCCTTCGCGACCGACGTGGTCGGCGAGTCCGCCCAGACGGTCGTGGACGGCCTCCAGGACGGCCAGGTGGCCCTGCTGGAGAACCTGCGCTTCGAGCCCGGCGAGGAGTCCAAGGACGACGCCGAGCGGGCCGCGTTCGCCGGGAGGCTGGCGGCGTTCGCCGACCTGTACGTCGGTGACGGCTTCGGCGCGGTGCACCGCAAGCACGCCAGCGTCTACGACGTGCCCGGCCTGCTGCCGCACGCCGCGGGCACGCTGGTGCTGGCCGAGGTCGACGTGCTCAGGAAGCTGACCGACGACGCCGAGCGCCCCTACGTCGTGGTGCTGGGCGGTGCCAAGGTCTCCGACAAGCTCGGGGTCATCGGCAACCTGCTCACCAAGGTCGACCGGCTCCTCGTCGGCGGCGGCATGGCCTACACCTTCCTGAAGGCCCAGGGCTACGAGGTGGGCGGGTCGCTGCTGCAGGAGGACCAGCTGGAGCAGGTGCGCGGCTTCCTCGACGAGGCGGCCAAGCGCGGCGTGGAGCTCGTCCTGCCGGTCGACGTGCTGGCGGCCGTCGAGTTCGCCGAGGACGCCGAGTACGAGGTGGTCGACGCCACCGCCATCCCGGCCGACCGCGAGGGGCTCGACATCGGCCCGCGCACCCGCGAGCTGTTCGCGGGCAAACTGGCCGACGCGGGCACCGTGTTCTGGAACGGCCCGATGGGCGTCTTCGAGTTCGAGGCGTTCTCCGGGGGAACCCGCGCGGTCGCCGAGGCGTTGATCGCTTCTGAGGCCTTCACGGTCGTCGGCGGGGGAGACTCGGCCGCGGCCGTGCGCAAGCTCGGCCTGCCCGAGGACGGCTTCTCGCACATCTCCACCGGTGGCGGGGCCAGCCTGGAGTATCTGGAAGGCAAGACCCTCCCCGGCCTCGTGGCCCTGGAGGAGCAGAAGTGAACCCGGAAGTCGGTGCCCGATGACAGTCCGCAAGCCGCTGATGGCCGGCAACTGGAAGATGAACCTCAACCACCTCGAGGCCATCGCCCACACCCAGAAGCTCGCCTTCGCCCTCAACGACAAGGACTTCGACCGGGTCGAGGTGGCCGTGCTGCCGCCCTTCACGGACCTGCGCAGCGTGCAGACGCTGGTGGACGGTGACAAGCTGCGGATCACGTACGGCGGGCAGGACCTGTCCGCGTACGACGGCGGGGCCTACACCGGAGAGATCTCCGGTGCGATGCTCGCCAAGCTCGGCTGCACCTTCGTCACCATCGGGCACTCCGAGCGCCGCCAGTACCACCGCGAGGACGACGACGTCGTCAACGCCAAGGTGCACGCGGCCTACCGGCACTCGCTCACCCCCATCCTGTGCCTGGGAGAGGGCCTGGACGTGCGCCGGCAGGGCGGGCAGGTGGCCTTCAGCCTCGCGCAGCTCGACGGGGCGCTCCGCAAGGTCACCGCCGAGCAGGCCGCGTCCATCGTGATCGCCTACGAGCCGGTATGGGCGATCGGCACCGGCGAGGTGGCCACCCCGGACGACGCCCAGGAGGTCTGCGGCGCTCTCCGGACGCGACTCGCCGAGCTGTACGATGCGCAGGTGGCCGCCGGTGTCCGTATCCTTTACGGTGGGTCGGTCAAGGGCGACAACATCGCGGGCATCATGGCGCAGCCTGATGTCGACGGTGCCCTGATCGGCGGGGCGAGCCTCGACCCCGGGGAGTTCGTTAAGATTTGCCGTTTTGGTGAATTGTCGAACTGACTGAGCCATTCGGGGGGTACGACTTGACATCACGTCATACCCTCTTAGAGCAAGTTTGAATCGTCACGCCTCGGCGTACACAGGGTCGTGCCCGGACGCGGGTCACGCGCACACAGGGAACAGGTCAACGGTGACAATCGGAATCTCCATCGCCCTCATGCTGGCGAGCTTGCTGATGATGCTGCTCATTCTGCTTCGCAAGGGCAAGGGCGGCGGTCTGTCGGATCTGTTCGGTGGCGGGTTCTCGTCGTCGTTCGGAAGCTCCTCGGTGGTGGAGCGCAACCTCGACAGGCTCACCGTCATCACCGGTCTGCTCTGGCTGGTGTGCATCATCGCGCTGGGCCTCCTCCTGCGACCCTGACCCGATTCGACAGGCGTGACAGTGGTTCAGTCCCCGCATCCCCAAGCGGCGGGGCCATCGAGCAAGGAGTTCATCCGTGGGTAGTGGCAACGCGATCCGTGGCAGCCGTGTCGGTGCCGGGCCGATGGGAGAGGCGGAGCGCGGCGAGGCGGCCCCCCGTGTCCGGGTGCCTTTCTGGTGCGCGAACATGCACGAGACGCGCCCCAGCTTCGCCAGCGACGCGGCCGTTCCCGAGTTCTGGGACTGCCCTCGGTGTGGTCTCCCCGCCGGTCAGGACGAGGCCAACCCGCCCGCCCCGCCGCGCAACGAGCCGTACAAGACGCACCTCGCGTACGTGAAGGAGCGCCGTAGCGACAAGGACGGCGCGCAGATCCTGGCCGAGGCCCTGGAGCGGCTGCGCTCCTCCTCGCGCCCGATCTACTAGTCCGGCTCCGCGCGGCCTCGTGCCGTGCGCCGTCGAAGGCCCTCGCGGTGATCCCGCGGGGGTCTTCGTCGTTCCCGGGCCGTCGGGCCGTCGGGCCGTCGGGGCCGGTCTCACCGCGCTCCGGTGCGGGCGGTGAAACTTTCATCTCGCCGCGGGGCCCCGGGGCGTCGCGATCACGGTTCCGGGGTGCGCCGACGGATGTTCCGGACGGGGGCCGCGCCTGCGGGGGGGTTGACCTTAGAAAACGCTTTCCATACCGTGCGATCAGTCCGATGAACACGTTTTAATCGACGTCGCGAAGCACGGTGATCAGGTCGGCCCCACCTGAAGAGGATGACGATGACATGAGACGCCCCAGGTTCGACCGCGCCCTGGTCGCGGCGTGCGCGATCGCCGTCGCCGCGCTGGGACTCCCGCGGTCCGCGCTCGCCGCGCAGCCGGCCTCCGCCCCGGCCGGCGCCGTCGGCGTCCCGTCCGGCGCGACGGCCGCCACGCGAGCCGTCACCCGGGCCGTGGGGACCTCCGGCTCGGCGCGGGCCTCGGTGCCGGGTGCCGCGCCGGTTTCGGGAGCCGCCGGGACGTCGCTCGCCGACTACCCGGGGCCCGGCCGGGTCACCGGGGACGTCCTCGTCCACGACCCCTCGATGGTGAAGAAGCCGGACGGCACCTACCTGCTGGTCCACACCGCGGACGGCATCGGCATCAAGACCTCCGCCGACCGGACGGCCTTCCGCAACGCCGGCGTCGTCTGGCCAAATGGGGCGCCCTGGACCACCGCCTACACCGGTGGGAGCCGCAACCTGTGGGCCCCCGACCTCTCCTACCGCAACGGCCGCTACCACCTGTACTACTCGGCCTCCACCTTCGGCTCGTCCCGCTCGGCGATCTTCCTGGCCACCAGCACCACCGGAGCCTCGGGGTCCTGGACCGACCGGGGGCTGGTGATCGAGACCACGGCCGACAGCGGCTACAACGCCATCGACCCCAACCTCGTCGTCGACGACCAGGGCAGGTGGTGGCTGTCCTTCGGCTCCTTCTGGTCCGGGATCAAGATGATCCGGCTGGACCCGGCCACCGGCAAGAGGTCGTCCTCCGACACCTCGGTCCGCGCCCTGGCGCAGCGGACCACCGCCTCCGGCGCGGTCGAGGCGCCCTTCATCCACCGTCGCGGCGGCTACTACTACCTGTTCGTCTCCTTCGACCTGTGCTGCCGGGGGGCGCAGAGCACCTACCGCACGATGGTGGGCCGCTCGACCTCGGTCACCGGGCCGTTCGTCGACCGCAACGGGACCCGGATGACCTCGGGCGGCGGGACCGAGATCCTGGCGGGCCACGGGAGCGTCCACGGCCCCGGCCACCCCGCGGTGATGCCCGACGCCGACGGGGACCTGCTCGTCTACCACTACTACGCCGACGACGGCTCGGCCAGGCTCGGGGTCAACCTGCTCGGCTGGGACTCCGCCGGCTGGCCGTACGTCCACTGAGCCCCCGCCGTACCGGCGGGAGGCGCGGTCCGGGCCGGGCGCGGAGCGCCGGCTCGGAGAACGGCGCGACGGCGACGGCCCCCGGGTCGGGAGCCCCCAGGGCGGCCTCGCCGGCGTGACCGGCCCGGCCGCGCCGGACGGTGACGTCGGGCGGTGACGTCGACGTCGACGTCGACGGTGACGTCGGGCGGTGACGGAGGTGGCGGGAGACGGGTCAGGAGGCGAGGATGCGGCGGCCGGTGATCCGGCTGGGGGCGATCCTGACGTAGAGGTCGCGCTCACCGCCCGCCCAGGGCTCCACGCCCACGCCCGCCACCGAGGGCAGCTCCTCGGGGGCGACGTGGTGGACGGGGCCCTGCACGAGCACGCTCCACCCCTCCCGCCGGGTCTCGTCGATCCGGTCCACCTCGAAGCCGATCTTCATCTCGACGCCCTCGACGCCGGTGCGCAGGTCCTGGTCCATCGGGCCGCCGGACCGCGTACGGAAGACGATCACACCGTCGTGCACCCGGTAGTTGACCGGCAGCACGGCCGGTCCGGCCGGGCCGTCGAAGGCGATCCTGCCGACGCCGCCGGGGGCGATGAGCCGCATGCACTCGTCCGGGGCGAGCTCCTTCGGCGGGGAAGGCTCGTCGTTCAGGGGTTGTTCCACGTCACCGGCGAGCAGGTCGCCGGGCGTGGTGTCCAGCGCGTCGGCCAGGTGCGACAGCGCGCCGTCGGTCACGCCGACCGGGTTCTCCTCGATGAACTCCACCGAGGTCGGGGGGATGCCGCTGCGCTCGGCGAGCTCCTCGCGGCTCAGGCCGAGACGTTCGCGGTTGAGGGCCACACGGCGGCCGAGGCCGTCCGGTGCGGGGGTGATGTCCGGCATCGACACTCCTTGTTTACGCGGGTGGAGGTACGGTTCGCGCCGCGGGTGGGGGAGGGCGGCGCGGCGCCCCTATGTCGGTTTCATGGAGTGTGCACCGAATCGCCCGTATCTCGTCAATGCGCCTTATCGGGCAATCCGACATAACCGGTGTGCCCCCCATGTTGGGAACTTACGCCGCATGGAGCATGACCATTGCGAGACCTCCGTCTTCCAGACAGGGATGGGACGGGACGGCACCCCTGGTTTGCCAAACGATGATCGTTGCGTGATCGTCGGGACATGGCTGATCTGGACACGGACCGGGTGCGCACCGCGGTCCGGCGCGAGCTGCGGTACGTACGCGACCAGGCGGCCGGGCTGGCCAGGCGCGACTCCGAGCAGCGCTTCGAGCTCCGGCAGATCGCCAAGGCGACCTTGGCCGCGGTGCTGGCCTGGTTCCTGGCCGACCGCCTCCTGCCGCGCGAGACGGTGTGGATCGCTCCCGCGACCGCCGTCATCATGGTGCACGCGACCGTGTACCAGACCCTCACCAACGGGGTACGGCGGGTGTTCGCGGTCGCGGCCGGAGTGATTCTGGCCGGTAGCGTCGGCCACCTCATCGGGCTCACCGCGCTGGGCCTGCTCCTGGTCGTACCGCCCGCGCTGGTCGCGGCGCGCTGGCACCGGATGGGCCGCCACGGCACCGACGTGGCGACCACCGCCGTGCTGATGCTGTCGTTCGGCGCCGCCTCCCAGGAGCGCTACCTGCTGGCCTACGTGGTGGCCACCGGCGTCGGAGCCGTCTGCGGCGCGCTGGTCAACGCGATGCTCTGGCCCCCGCTGTACCACCGCCGCCCGCGCGAGGCGGTGCGCCGCCTGAGCGGGGAGGCCGCCACCCTGCTGGAGAACGTCGCCGGCGGGATGCGCGAGGGCTGTGACCTGTCGGACCTGCCCGACTGGCAGCAGCAGGCCGAACGGCTGGACGAGCACCTGGCCCGGGCCGCCTCGGCCATCGCCGACGGCGCCGAGAGCCGCCGTTACAACCTGCGCGGCGCCCGCGTCCCCGAGCCGGACGACTACCAGCGGCTGCTGTCGGCGATGAGCGAGATCGGCGTACACCTGCACGCCCTGGTGCGGGCGCTGGCGCACGTCGCCCAGCGCGGGCGCGGCCGGGGCGGCCCGCGGTGGACCAGCGAGGAGTTCGGGCGCGACTACGCCGAGCTGCTGGACCTGCTCGCCCGGGCGCTACGGGCACGGATGCGCATCGCGGACGAGCCCGCGCGGCTGAGCGCGCTCATCTCCGTCGCGCTGGAGCGGGCTGACGCGATCCAGGAGCAGATGACCGAGGAGGTGCGCACCGGCAGCCTGGACCAGCCGCGCGGCTGGGCCGTCACCGGGAGCCTGCTCACCGACGCCGAACGCGTCCTGACGATCCTCAAGGCGCTGCACGCCGAGTCCCTCCGGGACCCGGCCGTCCTCGGCGACGGGGACGGGGTCCCCGACGCCCTCGTGTGAGACGGGCCGCGGGGAACGTACGAGGACCCGGCGGGCGCGCCCGGGTCAGGCGGTCCGGCCGCGGAGCGTTCCCGGGACCGCGCGCGTGATGACGGCGATCCGGTTCCACGCGTTGATCGTCGAGATCGTCACGACCAGCGCGGCCAGCGTCTCCGGCTCGTAGTGCCGCTCGGCCTCCGCCCACACCTCGTCCGGCACGGTCTCGCCGCGGTCGCACAGGCGGGTGGCCTCCTCGGCCAGGGCGAGGGCCGCCCGTTCGGCCTCGGTGAAGAAGGGCGTCTCCCGCCAGGCCGCCACCGCGTACAGCCGCTCGTCGCTCTCACCCGCGGCCTTGGCGTCGTGGCAGTGCATGTCCACGCAGAAGCCGCAGCCGTTGATCTGGCTGACCCTGATCTTCACCAGCTCCCGCGTGGTGTGCGGCAGGTCGCTGGAGGCCGTGTACCTCTCCAGCCCCTGCATGGCCCGGTACGCCTCGGGGGCGAGCTCGGCGACGTTCATCCGCTGCTTCAACGGACACTCCTTAGTTTCTCCGGGTTCATCACGATGTCGATCTCGGTGATCCGGCCCTCGGACACGGTCAGCCCGTAGACGGCGGCGATCGTCCCGTCCCGCGTCCGCAGCAGCCCGGCCCGGCCGTTGACCGTGGCGGACGTCAGCACGCTGTCGCCGCGGTCGTACTTCCCGGCCACCCCGAGCACGAAGCGGGCCACCCGGTCGGCGCCGTGGATCGGCCGCCGGGCCGCCCCCACCACCCCGCCGCCGTCGCTGCGCAGCACCACGTCCGGGTCGAGCAGCAGCATCAGCGAGGCGAGGTCGCCCTCGCCGTCCCGGGCGAACCGGGCGAACGCCTCGACCACCCTGCGGTGCTCGGTCTCGTCGACCTCGAAGCGAGGCGCCCGCGCCGCGACGTGCCCGCGGGCACGGGCCGCCAGCTGCCGGCACGCGGCGGCCGACCGCCCGACCGCCCGCGCCACCTCCTCGAACGGCAGCCCGAACACGTCGTGCAGCACGAAGGAGGTGCGCTCGGCCGGGCTGAGCGATTCCAGCACGACCAGCATGGCCAGGCTCATCGACTCGTCCAGGGTCACCCGGTCGGCCGGGTCGCCGTCGGTCACCACCGGTTCCGGCAGCCACGGCCCGACGTACTCCTCGCGGCGTACGCGCGCCGAGCGCAGCACGTCCAGGGCGAGCCTGGAGACCGTGACCACCAGCCAGCCCGTGACGTCCTCGATCTCCGCGCGCCGGGTCCTGCCCAGCCGGAACCAGGCGTCCTGCACCACGTCCTCGGCCTCGTCGAGACTGCCGAGCAACCCGTACGCCACACCGACCAGCCGCGGCCGGATGGCCTCGAACCCGGCCGCGAGCGCCTCGTCACCGTTCACGTCCGCGAGGGCCTCGTCACCGTTCACGTCACAAGGACGAGACGGGCGCGGAGTCTGTGACATCCGTTCCACGGCCACCTGTCACGAGGTGGCCGGAGCCGTGTCCTCGGGGGCGGAACGGCGGATCGGGGTCAGCAGCGCGGTCACCGCGATCAGCAGGCAGGCGGTACCGGCGACGAGACAGGTCACGGCGACACCGTACTCGCCCGCACTCCAGGTCAGCGCCGCCGCGCCCACCGGGCCGAGGGAGAAGTGGATCGTCCAGAACGCCGAGGTGACACGGCCCAGCAGATGGTCCGGGGTGACCTGCTGGCGCAGGGACATCGAGCAGATCCCGGCCACGCTGACGCCGCCGAGATAGACGGCCATCAGGGTGGCGATCACCGGAACGCGGCCGGAGAGGCCGACGCACGCCACGGCGAGCCCGCTGACGGCGATGGCGCCGATCCAGGTGACGCCGAACCCGAGCCTGCGGCGGACGGGCGCCACGAGCAGGGAGCCCGCGATCGTCCCCGCGGCGGCGATCGCGAGGACCGTGCCGACGGTGCCGTCGGAGCGGCCCAGATCGTGCTTGAGGTGGTAGATCAGCACGTCGGTCATCCCGAGCGTGAAGAAGATGAAGAAGGACAGCAGGATCGTCAGGGAGCGCAGCACCGGATTCCGCCAGAGGAAGCGGGCACCGGCCGACAACTCCTGCCAGGGCCGCTGTCGCTCCGGCGCGGGCACGGGGACTTCGGTGGCCCCGGTGACCTCGGTGGTCTCGGCCTTCCTGAACCGGACGAAGAACAGGCCCGCCGCCGACAGCGCGAAGCTCGCCGCGTTGACGGCGATCGCCGCGGTCGGCCCGAACTGCCCCGACACCACCCCGGCGAGCAGCGGGCCGCCGAGACCCGCCGCCGCCGCGGTCGCGTACAGCCGGCCGTTGGCCTCGGTGACGCGGTCGACGCCGACCAGGTTGCGCACCGCGGTCACGTAGGTGACCTGGAAGACCATGCCGACCGCCTCGCCGAGCGGCAGCACCACGTACAGCAGCCAGACCTGGGGGCCGAACGTCCAGGCCAGCGGGATGAGCCCGTACAGCACCAGGCGGACGAGGTCGCAGCAGATCATCAGGGTCCGCCGGTCGAACCGGTCGGCCAGGACGCCCGCGAAGATCCCGGCGAACACCGACGCGGCACCCGCCACGCCCGTCAGCAGTCCCATCTGCGCGACCGACCCGGTCACGTGCAGCACCAGCAACGGTACGGCGATGTAGGCGAAGGAGTCCCCGGCGACCGAGAGGGTCTGGGAGACCCAGAAGACCCCGAAGTTCCGGTCCCGCCACAGCGGCGGCGAGGGTCTGTCCTCCGCTCCCGATGCTTCCGTCACCGGATCACTATCACCCGCTTCGGGGATCTTTTCCAGTGATCGAACGATCTCCGGCGGAAGGGCACCGATGCCCCGCCACGGCCACCGGTGCCGTCACGGGCCCCGTGACACCGCGACCGGCGGCGCGCCCCCCGGCACCGCCGCCCGCGGGGGGGGGGGGAGGGCCGGTATGGTGCGGTGTTTTGTCTCTCATGTGTGGGTGGGGTTGGT
>NZ_JBVJIA010000002.1:43271-52881 GCF_055586505.1 Streptosporangium sp. NPDC050148
TATCCGCGACACGCTGCGCCGACAGCCCCCAAGGACGACCGAATCCGCGCCCCCCCCCCCCCCACAAACCCCCGTAGGAACCCCCCCCCCCCACCCCCCCACCCCCCCCCCCCCCCGCGGCGGGCGGTCAGCGGTGGTAGACCTCCTGGCCGTCGACGAAGGTCATGGCGACCCGGGTCCGCCAGATGTCGGCGGCCGGTCCGGCGAACGGGTCGCGGTCCAGGACGACCAGGTCGGCGCGGTTGCCCGGGACGATCGTCCCGGCGTCGTCGTCGCGGTTGATCCACGCCGAGCCCGCGGTGTAGGCGGTCAGGGCCGTGGCCAGGTCCAGGCTCTGGCCGGGCAGGAACGGGGTCTGCGCCGTCGGGTAGTCCGCGTGCACCGATCCGCCCGGTTCGGTGCGGTTGACGGCCACGTGCATGCCCTGGATCGGGTCGGCGACCGAGACCGGCCAGTCGCTGCCCGCGCAGAACCGCGTGCCCGCGCGCAGCAGGTCGGCGAACGGGTACTGCCAGCCCGACCGCTCCTCGCCCAGGAACGGGATCGTCAGCTCGTCCATCTGGGCGTGGTGGGTGGCCCACAGCGGCTGCAGGTTGGCGGTCACACCGAGCCGGGCGAAGCGCGGCACGTCGGACGGCTCGATGATCTGCAGGTGCGCGATGTGGTGCCGGTTGGCCGGGTCGGTCCCCTCGAAGGCGTCCAGCGCCTCGCGGACGGCCCGCTCGCCGATGGCGTGGACGTGCACCTGGAAACCGTGCCGGTCCAGCTCGGCGACGTACCCTCCCAGCAGCGCGGGCTCGACGTACGACAGGCCGGTGCCGCCGCAGCGGCAGTAGGGCTCGATCACCGCGGCGGTGAAGTTCTCGGCGATGCCGTCCTGCATGATCTTCACCGAGGTGGCGCGGAACCGCTCCAGGCCCGCGGCGGAGCGGCGGCGCTCCAGCAGCTCGGGGATCTGCTCGGCGCCGCGCGTGCGGTCCCACCAGAGCGCGCCCACCACGCGGGCCCGCAGCGCGCCCGAGGCCGCCGCCGACAGGTACGTGGGCAGCGGGTCCTCGCAGCCCGCGTAGGAGCCGACGATGGCGTCCTGCCAGCCGGTGATGCCGAGGGAGAACAGGTGCTCCTGGGCGGAGAGCAGGGCGTCGTGCAGGTCGCCGGGGGTGGGGCGGGGGGCGAGCAGGCCGACCAGGTCCATCGCGCCCTCGTGCAGCACGCCGCTCGGGGTGCCGTCGGGGTCGCGTTCGATCCGGCCGTCGGCGGGGTCGGGGGTGTCGCGGGTGATCCCGGCCAGCTCCAGCGCCCGGGTGTTCACCCAGGCGGCGTGGTGGTCGCGCTGGATGAGGTAGACCGGGCGGTCGACTACGTCGAGCTGGGAGCGGTGCGGCAGACCGCCGGGGAAGGCCGACATGTCCCAGCCGCCGCCCTCGATCCACGCGCGCCCGGGATGCGACCCGGCGTAGGCGGTGACCCGCTCCAGGTAGTCGGGCAGGCCGTAGACCGCCGACAGGTCGCACCTGGCCCGCTCCAGGCCCGCCAGCACGGGGTGGATGTGCGCGTCGGTGAACGCGGGGGTCAGCAGCGCGCCGTCCAGGTCCACGACCTCGTGGCCGGGGGCGGCCAGCCGTACCACGTCGGACTCGGTGCCCACGGCGGCGATCCGGCCGTCGCGGACCAGGACCGCCTCGGCGAAGGCGCCGGCGGCGAGGAAGACCCGGCCGCCGCGGAAGAGCAGGTCGCTCACGGGTGTGGGGGGCATGGCTCTCCTCGGCGTGGGGACGCGACCGTCGTCAGCGTCCGGTGATGGAGTCGGCGACGCGGGCCAGCACCGAGGTGCGGCCGAGCCCCGCGTTCTCCCGGGCGTCGGCCCGCCGGTAGAGGTCGTACATGGCGTGCACGCCGATCCACCGCAGCGGTTCCACCTCCCAGCCTCGCACCTTACGGTCCACCCAGGGCAGGGCGGCCAGCTCGGTGTCCCGGCGCAGGATCAGGTCGCGCAGGGTACGGCCGGCCAGGTTGGCCGTGGTCACCCCGTGGCCGGTGTAGCCGCCCGCCCAGCCGATGCCGGTGTCGTGGTCGACGTGCACGGTGGCGCACCAGTCGCGCGGCACGCCCAGCACGCCGGACCAGGCGTGCGCCACCCGGGAGGCCCGGACGGCGGGGAACATGCCGGTCAGCAGCTCCCACAGCGCCTCGATCGTCCAGGAGTGGGTGCGGCCGCGGTCGTCCACCCGCGAGCCGTACAGGTAGGGCCTGCCGCGCCCGCCGAACGCGATCCGGCCGTCGGCGGTGCGCTGGGCGTACATGTAGTAGTGCGCCATGTCGCCGAGGAGCTCGCCACCGGACCAGCCGATCTCGTCCCAGAGCTCCGCCCCCAGCGGCTCGGTGACGATCATGGAGCTGTTCATCGGCAGCCACGTCCGGTGGTACTGCCTGAACTCGGCGGTGAACCCCTCGGTGGCGCGGATGACGTGACCGGCCCGGACCGTGCCGCGGGGGGTGCGGGCCTCGTGCGGGGCGATCTCGGTGACCGGGGTCCGCTCGAAGATCTCCACCCCCAGCTCCCGTACGGTGTCCGCCAGGCCGCGGGCCAGCTTGGCGGGCTGGATGCGGGCGCAGTGCGGGCTCCAGATCGCGCTGACCGCGCCGTTCACCCGCAGCCGCTCCTCCCGCTCGGCCGCATCCAGCAGCCGCACGTCCTGCTCGGTCCAGCCCCAGTGGCGCTCGTGGGCCAGCAGCCGGCGCAGCCGCCGGTCCTGGGCGGCGTTGGTGGCGACCGTGGTGACCCCGCCCTTGACGATCTCCGCGTCGATGTCCTCGTCCTTGGCCACGGCCACGACCTCGTCGACGGTCTCGAACATCACCCGCTGGAACCGCCTGGCCGCGTCCGCCCCGTGCGTCCTGGCGTAGCGCTCGGGGGTGCCCGCCAGCTCGCCGACCAGCCAGCCGCCGTTGCGCCCGGAGGCGCCGTAGCCCGCGAACTCCTTCTCCAGCACCACGACCCGCAGGTCCGGGGCGGCCTTCTTGAGGTAGTACGCGGTCCACAGGCCGGTGTATCCGGCGCCGACGACGGCCACGTCGGCGTCGAGGTCGCCGTCCAGGGGCGTACCGGCCGCGGGGAGACCGAGGGAGCGGTACCAGAAGGAGACGTCTCCGTTGACGAAATCCCCAGCCAGGGGAACACGCGTACTCATAGCTTCATATCCTGCTATATCCGTCTATATAGGCATAACCGGCAACGGAAATCGTTGCGAGAACGCCGTCCGGCCGCGTAATTAGTGATCTTGCCATACGTAACGATGGGCTCACTCATGTGTAGCAGTCCCGTAACAGGATCAGGAAAGGCTATCTCCTGACAGAGGGAGCGTTCTGATGGGATTTCTGCGAATCCGCACCACCGTCGACGAGCGGCCCGGGCGTCTCGCCTCGCTGGCCGCCGCGCTCGCCGCCAAGGGCGGCAACATCCTGGGCCTGAGCGTCCAGACCGACGCGAACGGCACGGTCGACGAGTTCGTCACGGACATCCCGGCGAACGCCGAGGCGGTCCGTGAGGCTCTGGAGGCCGCGGGAGGACGGGAGGTCCAGGTCGTCACCGCCACCGCGCACGAGCTGACCGACGAGCCCACCCGGGTCCTGCTGCTCGCCTCGCGGCTGCGCACGACGCCCTGGCGCCTGCCGGAACTGCTCGGGGAACTGCTGCGCGCCGAGGACTCCCGCTGGGTCTACGGTTCGGAGATGAGCGATCTTCCCGACCCGACGCTGCTCACCGTCCCGGTCACCGCGCGCCGCGCGATCAGGGTGCGCCGCTCCGAGCTTCCCTTCACCCTCACCGAGGCCGCCCGCGCCGCCTCCTTCGTACGGCTGGCGCAGCCCCCGGCCGAGCAGACCGGCTCCGACCGCGAGCTCAAGCTCTCCGACGGCACCGAGATCCGGGTCCGCCCGCTCACCGGCCTGCACCGCGAGGCCGTACGCGACCTGCACGACCGCTGCTCGCCCGAGGCCCGCAGGTTCCGCTACTTCACCTCCATGCCGGTGCTGCCGCCGAAGGTCTTCGACCGCCTCTGCGACCGCACCCGCGGCCACTCGGTCGTCGCCGGACAGGACGGCCAGGTCATCGCCGTCGCCAGCCTGATGTTCACCCCGGACCCGGGCATCGCCGAGATGGCCTTCCTGGTCGAGGACCGCTGGCAGGGCAGGGGGCTGGGGACCCACCTGGCCGGGGTGCTCGTCCGCCAGGCCCGCGACCTGGGCTTCGCCGAGGTCAGGGCGACCCTGCTGTCGGACAACGTGCGGATGCGCAGGCTGCTGGTCTCGCTCGGCGCGACCCTGAACCACACCGAGGACCCCGGCGTGGTGGAGGCCAGGCTGGCCGTGGGCGCGATGGCGACGGCGTCCCCGGGGTGAGCCCCTCACGCGTCCTCCCCGTTCCGGGATCGCTCAGGGGTCCCGGAACGGGGAGGCCACCCTCCCGCGCCTCCCGTCGGGGGCGGGCGCGGGCACACCCCGATCTCTCCGGCTCCCCGGCCTTCCCGGTCTCTCCGTCCCCTCGCGGGTGAGGCCCTCAGGCGCCCGGTCTCTCCCCGGCCGCCGGCCCCGGGTCCTGTCCGGACCCGGGAGTCTCATCGGGATCTCCGTCCGGCCGCCCGGGAACGCCGCCGGACGGTGCCGATGACGCCGGCGACGCCGCTGAAGTCTCCGGAGAGAGCGGCGCCCCCGGGGAGCCGGAGGTCTCGCCCTCCGGTGCCAGCGCCGCCAGCCTGCGCTCGATCCGGTCCAGGCTCTCCTGGACCCGGTCCAGCCGGGCTTCCACGGAGCCTCCCATGATCGGGAAGCCCTCCTCCGCGGCCAGCGCGCGGCCCGGGTCCCGGCGTCCGAGCACCGTGATCACCTGGGCGCGTACCGCCTCCAGGTGCGCGCCCCGGCCGGCCAGCACGCGCGCGGCCACCCCGTCGCCCTCGCGGATCAGCCCGAGCAGGATGTGCTCGGTGCCGATGTAGCTGTGATGCAGGCCGAGCGCCTCCCGCAGGGACAGTTCGAGCACCTTCTTGGCGGGGGCGGTGAAGGGGATGTGGCCGGGCTCGGTCCGCCCGCCCTTGCCGATGATCTCTTCCACGTCGTTCCTGACCTGGTCGCCGCCGATGCCGAACCTCTGCAGGGCGCGGCCCGCGACGCCGTCCTCCTCGCGGATCAGCCCGAGCAGGATGTGCTCGGTGCCGATGTGCCCGTGGCCCAGGCGCCGGGCCTCCTCCTGGGCCAGGACCACGACCCTGCGGGCACGGTCGGTGAAGCGCTCGAACACGGGGAGCCTCCAAGAGGGGTGTCGAGGTGCCTGACACCCACTATGCGCCAGGTGCGGGACGAGCGGGAGGAGATCTCCCCGGGGATTTTCGCCCCGCGCGACGCACCCCGCGTGCTCTGACCGGTCCCTTCGGGCGAAAAATCGTACATTTTGTTGTCAGGTTCGTTGAAAACGGCTTCCATGGGTGGCCGGGGGGTGCGTAGGGTCCCGGCATGACGATCGACGCCTTCATCGACGCGCTCCCCAAGGTCGAACTGCACGTCCACCTGGTCGGCTCCGCCTCGGTGCCCACCGTTCTCGAACTCGCCCGCCGTCACCCCGACGGGGGCGTCCCCGTCGAGGAGGAGGCGCTGCGCGCCTTCTACCGCTTCCGCGACTTCCCGCACTTCGCCCAGATCTACCAGGCGGTCAACGCCCTGGTCCGCGAGCCCGAGGACATCGCCACCCTGGTGCTCGGTCTGACCCGCGACCTGTCCGGGCAGAACGCCCGCTACGTCGAGCTGACCGTGACCCCGTACGCCCACCACGTGGTGGGCATGCCGATGCGCGAGGTCACCGAGGCCCTCGACGACGCCGCCCGCCGCTCCCTGGAGGAGCACGGGGTGCGGGTGGCGTACGTCTTCGACATCCCCGGCGAGTACGGCGCCGAGGCGGCCCGGATCACCCTGGACCACGCGCTCGGAGAACCTCCCCGCGCGCTGGTAGGTTTCGGGCTGGCCGGGATCGAGCAGGAGCGCCCCAGGTACCGGGACGCGTTCCGGGACGCCTTCCGCGCGGCCACGGCCGCCGGGCTGCGCAGCCTGCCGCACGCGGGCGAGATGAGCGGCCCCGAGACCATCTGGGAGGCCCTGGAGCACCTCGGCGCCGAACGGATCGGCCACGGCATCTCCTGCATGGACGACCCCCGCCTGATCGCCCACCTGCGCGAGACCCAGATCCCGCTGGAGGTCTGCCCCACCTCCAACGTCTGCACCGGCCAGGTCGCCCGGATCGAGGACCACCCGCTGCCCCGCATGATCGAGGAGGGCCTGTTCGTCACCCTCAACAGCGACGACCCGCCCATGTTCGCCACCAGCCTGAGCCGCGAGTACCGGGTCGCCGCCGAGGACCTGGGCCTGGACCGCGACACCCTCGTCACGCTGGCCCGCAACGCCGTGCACGCCTCCAGCCTGGACCCGCAGGGCAGGCAGGAGATCCTCACCGAGATCGACGCCGTCGCCGGACGGCGTCCGTGAGCGTCCGGGGGTTCCGGTGAGGTCGGGCTAGTTCTTGCCGTTCGGGTTGGGGTTAGCGTTCGGATTCGGGTTCGGGTTGTTGTTCCCATTCCCCCCGTTGCCGTTGTTTCCGTCCCCGTTGCCACCGTTGTCGCCGGGCTCGGGCCTGGGCGCCGCGGAGGTGGCCGCGACGGTGGGTTTCGTGCCGGATCCGGTCGCGGTCGGCCGCGCCGGGGTCGTGGACCGCTCGCGGGACTCGGTCGTGGCCTGGCCGCGAGGCTCGGCCGTGGAACGGTCGCGAGGCGCGGCCGTGGGCTGCGGCCGGGGTTCGGAGGTGGAACGGTCGCGAGGTTCGGACGTGGACCGCCCGCGGGGCGTGGAGGTGGAACGGCGGCCGGTCGTGGGGCGCACCTCGGGGACCTCGGGAACGCGGTCGATCCGGAGCGTCGCGGCGGGATCGGCGCTGGCGGGGGCGACACGCGGCGACCGGTCGAGCCCGCCGTCCTGATGCTGGGACGTGAAGGCGCTGATCGTGACGAGAACGCCCGCGAGCAGGGCCACGACGCCCGCCGAGAGCCACCGGTACCCGGTGATCCGCCGACGCGCCGGAGCGGGCTCGGAACGGTCAGCGTTCCCGGTGTGCCCGTGATGCGTGGACGGGGGGACCGTGCCGGACCCGGGGCTGGACGCGGGCGAGAGAACGGGCGAGGGCGAGGGGCCGGACATGGGGGAGGGGGCGGAGCCGAGGGCGAGGGCAGGGACGGGCGGAGGGGTGGAGGTGGGAACGGGATCGGGGGACGGGACGGGGGCGGAGTGCCCCGTGGTGCTCCGGACGGCGGCGGGCGTCACGATCGCCCCGGTGCGGAGGGGGATCCCGGCCTCACCGGTGTCCCGGTCCCACGACGCGGCCTCTTTCCGTTCCCGGCTTTGCGACGTGATCGTGTCCTGCTCCCGGTACCCCGGTACGGCCGTGTCCTCCTCCGGGACGCGCAGCGCGGCCACCTCCCTCAGCTGCTCGCGGGCGCGGGCGGCGTCGCTGCGCAGGGCGGGATCCTTCTGGAGCAGGCCGATGATGACGGGCGCCAGGGGGCCGGCGTACCGGAACACGGGGGCGGTCGTCATCACGGCGGTGAACGTGGCCATCACGGTGCTGCGGGCGAACGGCGCGTGTCCCTCGACGGCCGCGTACAGGGTAGCCCCCAGGGACCACAGGTCGCTCCGAGGGCTGGAGGCGCCGCCGCCGGCGCGCTCGGGGGCGATGTAGGCGGGCGTGCCCACGACCATGCCCGCGCTGGTGAGGCCGCCCTCCTTGTTCACGGCGGTGGCCAGCCCGAAGTCGGTCAGGATCGACCGCCCGTCGTCGGTGAGCAGGATGTTGGCGGGCTTGACGTCGCGGTGGACGACACCGGCCGCGTGCGCGGCCTCCAGCGCCGACAGCACCTCAAGACCGATGCGCGCGACGACGGGCGCGGGCAGGCGGCCCTCGGTGGTGATCACCTCGGTGAGGTCGCGGGAGGGGACGAGCTGCAGCATGATCCACGGGTTGCGGTCGGTCCGGACCACGTCGTACACCGCGGCGATGTTGGGGTGGTTCAGCCGCGCGGCCAGGCGCGCCTCCCTCAGGGTGCGCTCCAGCAGGACCTCGCGCTCCGCCTCGGGCAGGTGGTCGGAGATCACGACCTCCTTGGCCGCGACCTCGCGATCGAGGAGCTCGTCGTGGGCGCGCCACACCGTCGCCATGCCGCCCCTGCCCAGCTCGGCGATGAGACGGTACCGTCCGGCCAGCAGCAGGCCCTCGTAGTGCAGAAAAACCACGACACCTCCCTACCCGGTTGATGATCCGACATGCCGGCCGTACGCGCCGGTCAGGGGGAGGAGATGCGTCCCATCGAGGAGGGGATCTTGGAGGCGGCGGCCCTGTCCAGCAGGAATAGGGTCCGCCGGCTGCCCCGGGCGCCTGCCGCGGGGACCTGCATCGGTCCCGAGTCCGACAGGGCCAACCGTACCGCCCCGGCCTTCTCCTCGCCCGCGGCGATCACCCACACGTCGGCGGAGTTCTGGATGACCGGCATGGTCAGCGAGATCCGGGTGGGCGGCGGCTTGGGCGAGCCGTGCACCGCCACCACCGGGCGGGTGTCGTACAGCGCGGGCATGCCGGGGAAGAGCGAGGCCACGTGCCCGTCCGGGCCCATGCCGAGCATCGTCAGGTCGAAGGACGGGGCCGGGCCGTGGTCCTCGGGACGGGCGGCGCGCCGGAGCTCGTCGGCGTAGGCGTCGGCCGACTCCTCGGCGGTCATCCCCGAGTCCGGGCCGCGCATCACGTGGACCCGTTCCGGGTCGAGGTCGAGGTGGTCCAGCAGCGCCTCGCGGGCACCGGTCTCGTTGCGCTCGGCGTCGCCGGACGGCAGGAAGCGCTCGTCACCCCACCACAGGTCCACCTTGCGCCAGTCGACGGCGTCCCTGGCCGGGGAGGCGGCGATCTCGGCGAGGGTGGCGATGCCGACGGTGCCGCCGGTCAGCACCAGGTGCGCCGAGCCCTTGGCCGACTGCGCGTCGACGGCGCGGACGATGACCCGGGCCGCGACGGCCTTGGCCAGCATGTCGGCGTCACGGTGGATGATCACGGTGGGAACGCTCACGGGACTACTTCTTCTCTTTCGGCCCGGAACCTCGGGCGCGGGACTCGTGGGGTGAGGCCTCGGGACGAGGCTTCAAGGGCGGGCTTCAGGGGTGAGGCTTCAACGGCGGGCTTCAGGGTGGGGCTTCAACGGCGGGGCTTTCAGGGGTGAGGCCGATGACGCGGGACCTCCGGTACGGGACTCCGGGCGCGAGACTACCCGGCCCGGGACGTCCCGCGCGGGACGTCGCGCACGGAAGATCCGCGTCATGGAACAGGCGAAACCGAAATTCTTCTATGGAACGCCTGAAAATAGGACGAGCGGCACGTCCCATGTCCGGGACGCGCCGCCCTGGGAGCGGCGGACGGGGGGGGGGGGGGGGGCGGGGGGGGGGGGACCAGCGCCCAGCGAACCGTTTTCTATGGGCTCCCGAGTGGAGAGCGAGTGAAAGGCTATCGGGTCCTCCGCCCCACAGTTCCCAC
>NZ_JBVJIA010000002.1:52891-218750 GCF_055586505.1 Streptosporangium sp. NPDC050148
CCGACCTTCTCCCGTGAAATGCCGAAAAGGGGAACGAGCGCCATTCCTCGTTTCGGGACCCCCCCCCCGGGGGAGCGGCGCGCGGCCCCCCCCCCCCCCCCCGGGGGCCCCCCACCGCTCAGGACCGGTTGGTCTTGGCGAGCCGCTGGAGCGCGGCCGCGTAGACCTCGTCGGGGTCCAGCCGCCGCAGCTCCTCGGCGAGCAGCTCCGACGTCGGGCGCCGGGTCAGGGCGACCCGGCGGTCCGGCTGACGCGGACGCGAGAGCGTGGCCAGGTGGCCGTCGGACCGTGTGATCACGATGTCGCCGTCGGCGGCCGACAGCCTCACCGCGGTCAGGCCCGGGCCCTCGGACTCGGAGACCTTCACGGACGCGCCCAGCCGGTCGCTCAGCCAGGCCGCCAGCAGCAGGGCGCTGGCGTGACCGGGCACCGCCTCCACGCCGCCCCGCTTGACCTTGCCCACCGGCTGGTCGAACGCGGCGGCCAGCAGGCTCCGCCACGTGGTCAGCCGCGTCCAGGCCAGGTCGGTGTCACCGGGCACGTAACCGCGGGCCCGGCCGACGATGGCCTTGACCGCGTCGGCCGCGGCCCGCGCGTCGACGATGCGCCGCTGGGCCAGCATGCCGATCGGGTCCTTGGCCGGCACGTCCGGGCACTCGCCCGGCCACCAGGCCACCACCGGGGTGTCGGTGAGCAGCAGCGGGCTGACCACCGAGTCGGCGTGCCGGGTCAGCTCCCCGTACAGGCGGAGCAGGATCACCTCGCCCGGCGTCGACTCGCCGAACCGGATCTCGGCGTCCAGCCGGTTCGGCTCGTTCGCGTCGCGGGAGATGACGACCAGGATCCGGGAGGGGTGCTCCCTGGCGGCCTCGGTCGCCGCGCGGACCGCGTCGTACTGCTCGCTCTCGCCGCAGACCACCACCAGGGTCAGCACCATGCCGACCGCGGGGGTGCCCATCTGGTGGCGCAGGTGGGTGAGCTGCGAGGAGATCTTCGAGGCGGTCGTGCCGCTCAGCATGAAGCTGGTCATCTACAGCCGCCTCCAGACGCGCCCGTCGCGGGCCATCATCTCGTCGGCCGAGGCCGGCCCCCACGTGCCCGCCGGGTACTCCTCCGGCGGGCCCTGGGAGCTCCAGTACTCCTCGATCGGGTCGAGGATCTTCCACGACAGCTCCACCTCCCGCTGGTGCGGGAAGAGCGGCGGGTCGCCGATCAGCACGTCCAGCAGCAGCCGCTCGTAGGCCTCGGGGGAGGACTCCATGAACGACTCGCCGTAGGCGAAGTCCATCGAGACGTCCCTGACCTCCATCGCGGTGCCGGGCACCTTGGAGCCGAACCGCACCGTGATGCCCTCGTCCGGCTGCACCCGGATCACCAGGGCGTTCTGCCCCAGGATCTCGGTGTCGTCCTTGCTGAACGGCAGGTGCGGCGCCCGCTGGAACACCACGGCCACCTCGGTCACCCGGCGGCCGAGCCGCTTGCCGGTCCTCAGGTAGAACGGCACCCCGGCCCAGCGCCGGTTGGCGATCTCCACCTTGACGGCGGCGTAGGTCTCGGTGATGGAGTCCGGCGGGATGCCCTCCTCCTCGGTGTAGCCGATGACCGGCTCACCGCCCTGCCAGCCGGGACCGTAGCGCCCGCGCGCGGTGGCCAGCGACAGGTCGGCCGGCAGCCGCAGCGCCTTGAGGACCTTCTCCTTCTCCCTGCGCAGCGAGTCGGCCCCGAACGACGTCGGGTCCTCCATGCCGACCAGGGCCAGCAGCTGGATCAGGTGGTTCTGGATGACGTCGCGGGCCGCGCCGATGCCGTCGTAGTACCCGGCCCGGCCGCCGATGCCGATGTCCTCGGCCATCGTGATCTGCACGTGGTCGACGTAACCGCGGTTCCAGATCGGCTCGAACAGGTTGTTGGCGAAGCGCAGCGCCAGGATGTTCTGGACCGTCTCCTTGCCCAGGTAGTGGTCGATGCGGAACACCGAGCTCTCCGGGAACACCGCGCTGGTGATCGCGTTGAGCTCCTGGGCGCTCTTCAGGTCGTGCCCGAACGGCTTCTCGATCACGACCCGCCGCCAGGAACCGTCCGGGCCGTCGGCCAGGTCGGTCCGCTTGAGCTGCTGGACCACGACCGGGAAGAACTTCGGCGGCACCGACAGGTAGAAGCCGTAGTTGCCGCCGGTGCCCCGGGTCTGGTCGATCTCCTTGAGCATCATCGCCAGCGCGTCGAACGCGCCGTCGTCGGTGAACTCGCCCCGGCAGAAGAAGATGCCCTCCGACAGCTGCTTCCAGACCTCCTCGCGGAACGGCGTCCGCGCGTGCTCCTTGACCGCGTCGTGGGTCAGCTGCGCGAAGTCCTGGTCCTTCCAGTCGCGGCGGGCGAAACCGACCAGCGAGAAGCCCGGCGGCAGCAGCCCCCGGTTGGCCAGGTCGTAGATCGCCGGCAGCAGCTTCTTGCGGGCCAGGTCGCCGGTCACGCCGAACAGCACCAGCACGCAGGGCCCGGCCACACGCGGCAGGCGCTTGTCGCGCGGGTCGCGCAGCGGGTTGGCGTCGATCACGGCCTCGGTGATGCCGACGCTGGAGGCGGCGGTGGCCGCGGTGGTGGTGTCCGTCCCCTTCGCGGGACTCTTGTGCCCCTTGTGCCCGCCCTGCCGGTCGGACGCGGCCGGGGAGCCCGTCCTGCTCTCCCCGGCGGGCGCCGGGGAGCTGTCCTTGCTCATGCGAACCTCCAGCGGCCCATCAGACCTCCCTGGCGGCGGCCAGCAGGCGCGCGACGCCCGCGACGCGGTCGGTCAGGTGCAGCCGCACGACGGGACGTCCGCGGCCGGCGAGGGCTCCCAGGTCACCGAGCGCCTGGGCGAGCTGGAGCCTGCCCAGGGTGTACGGCTTGCCGGGTACCTCGAGATCGTTCTCCACGGCCCCGGTGATCTGCAGGAACGCCCCGTTCTGCGGGCCGCCCTTGTGGTACTGGCCGGTGGAGTGCAGGAAGCGGGGGCCCCAGCCGAAGGTGACCGGGCGGTCGGTGCGGACGGCGAGCATCCCGCGCAGCGTGGCCGCGTCGGCCCCGCTCCACACGTCGGTCATCTCCTCGAACGAGGCGCCCTCGGCGTAGGGGGCGTCGAAGGCCGCCTCACGGTCGAGGTAGGCCATCACCGCGAGGTAGCCGTCGGAGGGGATCGCCTCCAGCAGCCGGGTGAGCACGTCGGACAGGTCCTTGGCCTCGCCCTCCCCGGGAAGCTCGCCGTAGACCTCCACCGGGCCGTCCACCAGGAGCGGCGTGCCGACCGGCAGCTCGGCCCGGTCGAGCAGCGCGGCGGTGTTCTCCTTGGACTCCGACACGTTCGGCTGGTTGAACGGGTCGATGCCCAGCACCCGCCCGGCCACGGCCGTGGCGTACTCCCAGACGAGGAACTGCGCGCCCAGCGGACCGGCCACGGTCACCACGCCGTCGGTGTCGATCCCGGCGAGCAGCTCGTCCTCGGCGTCGCTCGGGTCGGCGCCGACCACGGGCAGGATGCCCTTGCCGGACTTGCCGGTGGACTCGGCGACCAGCTGCTCGATCCAGTCGGGCAGGCCGTTGATCTCCGACAGGCCGTCCTCGATGACCAGCTTGTCGCGCCCGGCGGCCGCGGCGGCCCCCAGGGCGGCGCCGAGGTCGAGGCCTGGGTTGCCCTCGGTGCGCGACAGCAGCGGCAGCACCTCGGCCGCGTCGTCGAGCAGCCGCTCGACGTCGGCCCCGGCCAGCGCGCTGGGCACCAGGCCGAACGCGGTCAGCGCGCTGTAGCGCCCGCCCACGTTCGGGTCGGCCAGGAACACCTGGTAGCCGGCCTCGCGGGCGGTCTGCTCCAGCGGCGAGCCCGGGTCGGTGACGACGACGATCCTGCTCGCCGGGTCGATCCCGGCGTCGCGGAAGGCCTTCTCGTAGATCCGCCGGTGGCTGTCGGTCTCGACGGTCCCGCCGCTCTTGCTGGCCACGACCACGATCGTGCTCTCCAGCCGGTCCGACAGGGCCCGGCGCACCTGGCCGGGGTCGGTGGTGTCGAGCACGGTCAGCGGTACGTCGTCGGAGGCCGTGATGACCTCGGGGGCCAGGGAGGAGCCGCCCATGCCGGCCAGGACCACGTGGTCCAGGCCCTCGGCGCGGGCCCTGCGCACCAGCGCGTCGATCTCGGGCAGCAGCTCCCGGCTGGTGTGCGGCAGGTTCAGCCAGCCGAGGCGGACGGCCGCCTCGGCCTGGGCCTCGGGCCCCCACAGGCGGGAGTCGCCCGAGGCCAGCGCCTGGGGGACGCCCTCGGCGGCGAGCCGCCCTGCGGTCTCGGCGGCAAGCTCGGTGAGATCGTCCTCACCGAACGTCACGGACACTGACATGTGCTCCCTCACGCCTTCTTCAGCTCGGCGGAGACGGTCGCCAGCAGCTCGGTCCAGGAGGCCTCGAACTTGTTCAGGCCGTCCGTCTCCAGGAAGCCGACGACGTCGTCGTAGTCGATGCCGGCCTCCTTGAGGGCGGCCATGGTGTTCCAGGCCTCCTCGTAGGAGGAACGGATCGTGTCGCCGTCGATCTTGCCATGGTCGGCGGTGGCCTCGAGGGTCTTCTCCGGCATCGTGTTGACCGTGCCGGAGGTGACCAGCTGGTCGACGTAGAGCGTGTCGGGGTAGTCGGGGTTCTTGGTCCCGGTGGAGGCCCACAGCGGGCGCTGCGGCCGGGCACCGGCCGCGGCCAGCGCCTTCCAGCGCTCCGAGGCGACGACCTCCTCGAAGGCGGCGAAGGCCAGGCGGGCGTTGGCGAGCGCGGCCTTGCCCTTGAGGGCCAGCGCCTCGGGGGTGCCGATCTTGTCGAGCCGCTTGTCGATCTCGCCGTCCACCCGGCTGACGAAGAACGAGGCCACCGACTCGATGCCGCCCAGCTCCAGGCCCTTGGCCTTGGCCTGCTCCAGGCCGGTCATCCAGGCGTCCATGACCGCGCGGTAGCGCTCCAGGGAGAAGATCAGCGTGACGTTGACGCTGATGCCCTCGGCGATCACCTGGGTGATCGCGGACAGGCCCTCGACGGTGGCCGGGATCTTGATGAACAGGTTGGGCCGGTCGACCAGCCACCACAGCGCGCGCGCCTCGGCGACGGTCTTGTCGGTGTCCTTGGACAGCCGCGGGTCGACCTCGATCGAGACCCGGCCGTCGGTCTGACCGCCGCTCTCGTAGACCGGCTTGAGCACGTCGGCGGCCCAGCGGATGTCGTAGGTGGTGATGGCGCGCACCGCCTCCTCGACGTCCACGCCGCGGATCTTCAGGTCGTGCATCTGCTGGTCGTAGGCGTCGCCCTTGCTCAGCGCCGAGGCGAAGATCGTCGGGTTGGACGTGACGCCGACCACGTGCCTGTCGCGGATCAGGTCCTGGAGGTTGCCGGTGCGCAGGCGCTCGCGGCTGATGTCGTCCAGCCAGATGGAGACGCCCTGCTCGGACAGTTTCCTGAGAATCTCACTCATGATCAGTTTCCCGTCGTCTCGCCCTTGTCGGCTCCGGTCTTGGCGAGGGTCGCCTTGGCGGCGGCGGCCACGCGCTCGGCGGTCAGCCCGAACTGCTCGTACAGGGTGCGGTAGGGGGCCGAGGCACCGAAGTGGTCCAGGCCCAGGATCACGCCCTCGTCTCCCACGAACTCCCGCCAGCCCAGCGGGATTCCCGCCTCGACCGCGACGCGCGCCTTGACCGAGGGCGGCAGCACCGACTGGCGGTAGGCCATGTCCTCGGCCTGGAACCACTCCACGCACGGCATCGACACGACCCGGGCGGTGATGCCCTCGGCCTCCAGGAGCTTGCGGGCCTCGACGGCCAGCTCGACCTCGGAACCGGTGGCGATCAGCAGCACCGACGGCTGGCCGTCGGAGGCGTCCTGCAGGATGTAGCCGCCGCGGGCGACCTTGGTGGCGTCCCGGGTGCCCTCGTAGACCGGCAGGTTCTGCCGGGTCAGCGCCAGCGCGGCCGGGCGGTCGTGGTGCTCCAGCACGACCTGCCAGGCGGCGGCCGTCTCGTTGGCGTCGGCCGGGCGGACCACGTCCAGGCCCGGGATGGCGCGCAGCGACCACAGCTGCTCGATGGGCTGGTGGGTCGGGCCGTCCTCGCCCAGGCCGATGGAGTCGTGCGTCCACACGTAGGTGACCGGCAGCTTCATCAGCGCCGCCAGCCGCACCGCCGGGCGCATGTAGTCGCTGAAGACCAGGAACGTGCCGCCGTACGGGCGGGTGCCGCCGTGCAGCGCGATGCCGTTCAGGATCGCCCCCATGCCGTGCTCGCGGATGCCGAAGTGCAGCGTGCGGCCGTAGGGGTGGCCCGGGAAGTCCTTGGTCTGGAACTCCTCGGGGATGAAGGACGGCTCGCCCTTCATCGTGGTGTTGTTGGACTCGGCCAGGTCGGCCGAGCCGCCCCACAGCTCGGGCAGCACCGGCGCGAGGCTGGTGAGCACCTCGCCGGAGGCCTTGCGGGTGGCGACCGAGGAGCCGATCTCGAAGGTCGGCAGCGCGTCGGTCCAGCCCGCGGGCAGCCGCCGGGAGGCGATGCGGTCGAACTCGGCGGCGCGCTCGGGCTCGGCCTCGCGCCAGCTCTCGTAGCGCGCGTTCCAGTCGGCGCGGGCGGCGCGGCCGCGCTCGACGACCTCGCGGGCGTGCCCCAGCACGTCGGCGGGGACCTGGAAGTCCTTCTCCGGGTCCAGGCCCAGGACCTTCTTGGTGGCGGCGACCTCCTCGGCGCCCAGCGCCGAGCCGTGGATCTTGCCGGTGTTCTTCTTGTTCGGCGCGGGCCAGCCGATGATCGTGCGCAGCCGGATGAACGACGGCCTGCCGGTCTCGGCGCGGGCCTCCTCCAGCGCCTGGTACAGCGCCTGGACGTCCTCGACGTAGTCGCCGGTCTGCGTCCAGTCGACGGTCTGGGTGTGCCAGCCGTACGCCTCGTAGCGCGCGACGACGTCCTCGCTCAGCGCGATCTGGGTGTCGTCCTCGATCGAGATGTGGTTGCTGTCGAAGACGACCGTCAGGTTGCCCAGCTTCTGGTGCGCGGCGAGCGCGCTGACCTCGTGGCTGACGCCCTCCTCGATGTCACCCTCGGAGGCGATGCACCAGATGTCGTGGTCGAACACGCTGGTGCCCGGCGCGGCGTCCGGGTCGAACAGGCCGCGCTCGCGGCGGGCGGCCATCGCCATGCCGACCGCGTTGCCCAGGCCCTGGCCCAGCGGGCCGGTGGTGGTCTCCACACCGGCGGTGTGACCGTGCTCGGGGTGGCCGGGGGTCAGGCTCTGCCACTGGCGCAACCCCTTGAGGTCGTCCAGGCTCAGGCCGTAGCCGGACAGGTAGAGCTGGATGTAGAGGGTCAGGCTGCTGTGCCCGGCCGACAGGACGAACCGGTCGCGGCCCGTCCAGGAGGGATCCGACGGATCGTGCCGCATGACCCGCTGGAACAGCAGGTAGGCGGCGGGCGCCAGACTCATCGCGGTGCCGGGGTGTCCCGAGCCCGCCTTCTCAACCGCGTCCATGGCCAGAGCCCGTACGACGTCGACCGCGCGGCGGTCCAGGTCGCTCCATTCAAGGGTTGGCACGAGTTCACTGCTCAAGTGCTCGATCTCCGGATCTTTAATCGTGTGATGATGGCGCCGATCTGGCTAGTTCCCGCCCACACCGGACCCTAACGGTTTCGGCCGCGCCGTCGTGGCGCGAGCGGCTCCCGGGCGGGCCCGCAGGAGCCGTGATCCGTCCGTGCCGTCGTGGCGCGGGCGTTCCCCGACGGGCCCGCGGGATCGGTGAGCGGCCCGGACGCCGTCCCCGCGGGGTGGCGCGCCATGCCGCTTCCGTACCCCGTGCCGGGACCGTCCCCCCCTGCAACTACAGTTGAGTCCTCAAGGCTGGCTGGTGCCCGCATTCACGGATCCGCTCTAATCAGAGGTTACGCGTTGACCCCGCACGTGCTGGAAGCGCCTTAGATGGTGCTCACCGACAAGCAATCGACGGCCCCGCACGAGCCGGGCGCGACCCCGCACACGCCGGGCGCGCCCCGCTCCCTCGGCGACGTCGTGAAGGCGTACGTGGCCCTCACGAAGCCGCGGATCATCGAGCTGCTGCTGATCACGACGCTGCCGGTGATGTTCCTGGCGGCAAAGGGCCTGCCGCCGCTCTGGACCGCCGTCAACACCCTGGTCTTCGGCACCCTGTCGGCCGGTAGCGCCAACGCCCTGAACTGCTACATCGACCGGGACATCGACGCGGCCATGCGCCGCACCCGGCGCCGGCCGCTGGCCCGGCACCTGGTGCCGCCCACCAACGCGCTGATCTTCGGGATCGTCCTGGGCGTGCTGTCCACCCTGGGCCTGGGCCTGACGGTGAACTGGCTCGCCGCGGGCCTGTCGCTGGCCGCGAACCTGTTCTACGTGCTGGTCTACTCGATGATCCTCAAGAGGCGGACCTCGCAGAACGTGGTCTGGGGCGGGCTCGCCGGGTGCATGCCGGTGCTGATCGGCTGGGCCGGCGTCACCGGAAGGCTCGACTGGGCCCCCGTGGTGCTCTTCGGCGTGGTGTTCTTCTGGACGCCGCCGCACACCTGGACCCTGGCCATGCGCTACAAGGAGGACTACGCCGCGGCCAAGGTCCCCATGCTCCCGGTGGTCGCCACCGAGCGCCGCGTGGTGATGGAGAGCATCGTCTACACCTGGGCCACCGTGCTCTGCTCGCTGCTGCTGTGGCCGGTGGCCGGCACCACCGCGCTCTACCCGGTGGTCGCCGCCGTCCTGGGCGCCGCCTGCCTGTGGGAGGTGCACCGCCTCATGGGCCGGGTCAACGCCGGCAAGACCGGGGTCGACCTGCGCCCGATGCGCTTCTTCCACTGGTCCAACGCCTACCTGGCGCTGCTGTTCCTGGCCGTGGCGATCGACTCGATGCTCGTCTGAGGCCGCCCGTCGGGCCGTGGTCTCCACGCGCCCCGGGGCGGGCCCATGGGGGAGACGGGAAGGGACGCTCGTGGTCACCGGTGACGGGTACGGGCCGGATTCCGGGTTCGCTCGCGAAAGCGGGCCCCCACCCGGTAGGGTCACGGGATTCCAGGCGGCCGTACGGGGCCGCCGGACCGTCGGCAGGGTGTGGGGGCCCCGCCGCCGGACGATCCGCCGTCCGGTCGCCCACCCGGTGATCCGCGCCCGGCCGATCGCCGACGCCGGAGGTGGAATCCCCCTGTACGAGCCGTGGTGTGCACATCAGCGGTTACGGTTGCCACATGTCCAGCAGTGATCCCCGATGGGTGCTCAGGGACCGCCCGTCACGCGCGCTGATCGGCGGGCTCGTGGCGACCGGGCTCTGCGGCCTGGTGTCGCTCTCCTTCGACGTGCTGAACGGCGACCCGGTCTACTTCTTCATCGCGCTCCTTCTGGCGCTGGCGCCCGTCCCGGTGCTGCTGGCCGCGGTGCTGGCGCTGGACCGGATCGAACCGGAGCCGCGCGGCAACCTGGTCTTCGCGTTCGCCTGGGGGGCGGGGGTGGCGGTCCTGTTCGCCGGGGTGATCAACTCCTTCAACCTGATCTACCTGGAGAACACCGTCCGGCTGGGCTACGACTACGCGCGCAACCTCACCGCCACGTTCGGCGCCCCGGTGGTGGAGGAGACGATGAAGGGCCTGGTCCTGCTGGGCCTGCTCAGGTTCAGGCGCGCCGAGCTCGACGGGCCCACCGACGGCATCATCTACGCCTGCATGGTCGGCCTCGGCTTCGCCATGAGCGAGAACGTCAGCTACTACGTGGCCGCGCTCGACGAGATGGGCGCGCAGGGCCTGGCGGTGACCGTCGTGCTGCGCGGGGTCCTGTCGCCGTTCGCGCACCCGCTGTTCACCTCGATGATCGGGGTCGCGGTGGCCTACGCGGCGCAGCGCAGCGGGCCGGGCCGGATCCTCGTCATCGTCGCCGGATGGGTCGGCGCGATGCTGCTGCACGGCATCTGGAACGGCTTCGCCTCCTACGTCGGCATCGCCGGCCTGGCCATCGCGTACGTGCTGCTGATGATCGTGTTGTTCGTCCTGATCTGGATCGTCTTCCGCGACCGCAAGCGCATCATCGGGCTCATCCAGGCCTACCTGCCGGCCTACTGGGCGACCGGCCTGGTCTCCTCCGCCGACGTCGCGATGCTCTCGTCCCTGCCGGGCCGCCGTCACGCCAGGCAGTGGGCCAGGGCCAACGGGGGGCGGCCCGGGTTGCGGGCGATGAGCGACTACCAGCTCGCCGCGACCGAGCTGGGCCTGCTGCACGAGCGGGCCAGGGGGCACGTGATCGACGAGCCCACCTTCAACGCCGAGCAGCGGGCGCTGCTGGAGTGCATGGCCGCCGCCCGCACCCGGTTCCCCGCCGTGCCCCCGCCGCCCTCGCCGTTCCCGGGGCCCCCGGCCGGGGGCGCTCACCTCGGCTGAAGCGCCGCGTCCAGGGTGGTCTCGCGCGGCCCGGGGAAGACCGGGGCGGAGTCCAGGACCACCGAGTCCAGGAGCCCCTTGGCCGCGGCGGCGAACTCGCGGGCCGCGTAGGCGTAGGTGGGCGCCGCCCACGCCCGTGAGGAGTCGTCGCCCACACCGAAGGTCTCCAGGCCCGCGGTACGGCAGAGCGTGACGGCCCTGGGCAGGTGGAAGACCTGGGTGACCACGGTGAGCCGGGTGGCGCCGAACACGGTACGGGCCCGCACGCAGGAGTCCCAGGTGTCGAAGCCCGCGTGGTCGAGGACGAGCGAGCGCCCGGGGATCCCCCGGGCGAGCAGGTAGTCGCGCATCACGGTCGGCTCGTCGTAGCCCGTCCGGCCGTTGTCGCCCGAGAGCAGGATCGCTTTGACCCTGCCGGCCCGGTACAGCTCGGCGGAGATGTCCAGGCGCCTGGCCAGCATGGCGGAGGGGGTGCCCCCGAAGGCGGCGGCCCCCAGCACCAGCGCCACCGGCGCCGCGGGCACCCCGGCCGTCCAGCCGGGGGAGGTTCCGGCGACCACGCGGTGTCCGGAACTGGCCAGCCAGACCCAGGTCAGCGGCGCGATCGCCAGGACGCTCAGCAGCACGGCGCCCTGGTAGCAGAGGCGGAGAGCCCGTCGTGACGGTGACATCCGATCATTGTCCCGGCCGGGCGGGACCGTGTCGAACCTGCGGGGCGGGCGCGGGTCCGGGCACGGGGTCGGGGACGAGGCCGGGACAGGGACGGGACGGCCGCCGGGAGGACGCGGGGGCGGGCGAGGGTCAGGCGTGGACGGTGGGGGCGGGGGCGGCGGGGGCGGCGGGGGCGCCGTCGAGCCGGTCCGCGTCGCCGGTCCCGGAGGTGCCGGTGGGCTCGGCCGGGACGTACGGGCGGGTCGCGAAGAGCACCCGCAGCGCGCAGACCCAGACCAGGGCGGCGCCGAGCACGTGCAGGTTGACCAGGGCCGCGGGCACCCCGGTGAAGTACTGGACGTAGCCGACGAGGCCCTGGGCCGCCTCCACGGCCAGCAGTGTCCACGCGGCCTTGCGGGCGCGTCCGGAGGCGCCGGTGAGGTGGAACGCGAACGCCAGCGCGAAGGTGAGGCCGACCGTCACGTAGGCGATGTCGGCGTGGATCCGCGCCACGGTCTCGATGTCGAAGCCGAACCGGGAGGCCATCTCGTCGCCGGAGTGCGGGCCGGTGCCGGTGACCACCACGCCCGCGACCACCAGGACGAACGTGGACGCCAGCAGGGCCCAGGCGAGCGCGCGGACCTCGCGGCGGACCGGCGGCTCGGGGCCCTCGTACCGGCGGGAACGCGCGTACAGCGCGTACGCCGCGGCGGTCATGCCGATGGAGACCAGGAAGTGCACGCTCACGGTGACCGGGTTGAGCGCGCTGCGCACGACCAGGCCGCCCCACACGCCCTGGAAGGCCACGCCGATCGGCTGCACCCAGGCCAGCAGGACCAGGTCGCGGCGCCGGGGCAGCAGCCGCAGGGCGGCGAACAGGCAGCCCAGGGCGATGATCAGCACCACGAAGGAGAGCAGCCGGTTGCCGAACTCGATCGCCATGTTGATCGGCGAGATCTCGTCGTGGGCCCTGGGGATGAAGCTCTCCGGCGTGCACCGGGGCCAGGTGGGGCACCCCAGCCCGGAGCCGGTGACCCGCACCGCCGCGCCCGTGACGGTGATCAGGACGTTGACGGCCACCGCCACCAGCGCCCAGCGGTGCACGGTGGGAAGGGTGGGGGGCCCCACGATCCGTGCCGCGCTCAGGGCGCGCCGGCCGGCCCGGTCAAGGAGGTGTTTCACGGCTCATATGGTAGGCGGCCAGGTGGGCGGTCCCGTGGCGGACCCCGGCGGGCGAGGGGGCCGGGCGGGCGAGGGGCCGGGCGGCGCGTCCCCTCGATGCCTGATTTGGGGCATTGATCCGGTTAAGGGTATGTGACATAGTACTGACGGATCCGGGCCGCGAGAGCGAGGTGGGACATGCCGGACGTCGTGGTCATCGGGGCCGGGGTCGTCGGTGCCGCCTGCGCCTACTACGCCGCCCGCGCCGGACTCGACGTGGTGGTCGTCGACCGAGGACCCGTGGCCGGGGGGACGACCGGCGCCGGCGAGGGCAACATCCTGGTCTCCGACAAGGAGCCCGGACCCGAGCTGGACCTGGCCCTGCTGTCCAACCGCCTCTGGCGCGACCTGGCCGGGGCGGAAACGGGCGACGGACCGGGGAACGGCCGGGGGACCGGGCCGGGGAACGGGTCGGCGGACGCGGCGGGTCGCGGGAACGGGGCCGCGGCGGGCGGGTTCGAGTTCGAGGCCAAGGGCGGCCTGGTGGTCGCCGAGACGGACGAGGTCCTGGAGGCGCTCACCGGCCTGGCCGCCGCGCAGGGGGTCGAGCACGTCCTGGCCGGTCCCGGAGAGCTGCACGACTACGAGCCGCACCTGGCCCGGGGCTTCGCCGGGGGCGTGTTCTACCCGCAGGACGCCCAGGTCCACCCCATGCTGGCGGCGGCAGGACTCATCCGGCGGGGCGCCGAGCGGTTCGGCCACGGCGCCCTGATGCTGCGCACCGGCGTCACCGTGACCGGCTTCGTCCGCCGCGGGGGCCGGATCGCCGGTGTCACCACCGACCAGGGCGAGATCCTCGCCGGGGCCGTGGTCAACGCCGCGGGCACCTGGGGCGGCCAGGTCGCCGCGCTGGCCGGGGTGCACGTCCCGATCCTGCCCCGGCGCGGCTTCATCCTGGTCACCGAGCCCCTGGCCGGGCCGCTCGTCCGGCACAAGGTCTACACCGCCGCCTACGTCACCGCGGTGGCCAGCGACTCCGCCGGGCTGGAGACGTCCGCCGTGGTGGAGAGCACCCCGTCCGGGCCGGTGCTCATCGGCGCCAGCCGGGAGCGGGTCGGCTTCGACCGCACGGTCTCGATCCCGGTGCTCGAACGCCTCGCCCGCCAGGCGGTGGAGCTGTTCCCGGCCCTGGCGGACTACCGGGCGATCCGCGCCTACTGCGGGTTCCGCCCGTACTGCCCCGACCACCTGCCGGTGATCGGCGAGGACCCCCGGGCGCCGGGCCTCTACCACGCCTGCGGCCACGAGGGCGCGGGCATCGGCCTGGCCCCGGCCACCGGCCACCTGATCGCCCGGCTCCTGGCGGGCCTGCGCCCCGAGCTGGACCTCACCCCCTTCCGCCCGGACCGTTTCGCCGAGGAGGCATCGTGAACCCCGCCGACGGCGACCCTCCGAAGGGCGGTCCGGTCCTGGACGGCCGTGCCCGCGGCTCCACCCGGAACGGCGCCGACGGCGCCGACGGTGCCGACGGTGCGGTCCGGGACGGCTCTGCGCGGGGTGCGGCGACGTGCCCGGCCACCGGGAGCGCCCGATGAGGGGGCCGTACGACCTGGTGCGGGCGCGTCCCGAGCCGGGGTTCGAGATCAGCGTGGACGGCGTCGGTGTCCCGGTGGTCCCGGGTCAGACGATCGGCGCGGCCATGCACGGCGCGGGCATCCGGTCCTGGCGGACCACCAGGTTCGGCGGGCGCCCGCGCGGGCTGTTCTGCGGCATCGGGGTCTGCTTCGACTGCCTGGTCACGGTGAACGGCGTCCCCTCCCTGCGCGCCTGCCTGATCGAGGCCCGCCCCGAGGACCGGGTGACCACCGGCGCCACCGGGGACACAGGGGACACTGGGGACACTGGGGACACCGGGGACACCGGGGACACCGGGGACACTGGGGACACGGCAGGCAAAGACAGTGGCGGGGACATCGGGGACCTCGGGGACGAGGGCGGGAGCGACGGAGGACGGGCGGTGAGCGGTCCGTGACGCGGGTCCACGACCTGGCCGTGGTCGGCGCGGGCCCCGCCGGGGTCGCCGGTGCGCTCACCGCCGCCCTGGCCGGGCTGGACGTGGTGCTGCTCGACGGCGCGGCCAGGCCGGGCGGCCAGTACTTCCGCCGTCCGGCCGAGGGCTTCCACGCGGCCCGGCCCGGCGCCCTGCACCACGGCCTCGACGGGTTCACCCGCCGCTGGGAGCTGCTCACGGAGCACGCCGAGGTGCTGCTGCGCCACAGGGTGTGGGCGGTCGAGCGCACCGGGGAGACGGTCGTGCTGCGCTGCCTGGAGGGGGACCGCGAGGAGCGGCCCCGCACGGTGACCGCCCGCGGGCTGCTGATCGCCACCGGCGCGCACGACAGGCCGCTGCCCTTCCCCGGCTGGGACCTCCCCGGCGTGCTCACCGCGGGAGCGGCACAGGCGCTGCTCAAGGGGGACCTGGTCCTCGCCGGCCGCGAGATCGTGGTCGCCGGCACCGGCCCGTTCCTGCTCCCGGTCGCCGCGGGCCTGGCCGACGCCGGCGGACGGGTGGCCGGCGTGTACGAGGCCAACGGCCGGTTCGGGCTGGCCGCGCACCCGATGCTGGCGGCCGGCCGGGCCGGGGAGGCCCTGGGGTACGGGGCGCGCCTGGCCCGCCACCGGATCCCCTACCGGGGACGGCGGGCGGTGGTCGCCGCGCACGGGGACACCGCGCTGACCCACGTCACCGTCGCGACCCTGGACGCCGCCTGGCGGCCGGTCTCCACGACGACCGTCGCGTGCGACACCCTGGCCTGCGGCTACGGCTTCGTCCCCCAGCTCGACCTGCCGGTCCAGCTCGGTTGCGCCACCCGCCGCGACCACGACGGCAGCGCGGTCGTCACGGTGGACGCGGGCATGCGCACCAGCGTGCCCGGCGTGTACGCGGCCGGGGAGAGCACCGGCGTGGGCGGCGCCGTCCTGGCCGAGGTGGAGGGCCGCCTCGCGGGCCGCTCCGCAGTCACCGACCTGGGCCGATCCACTGCCGCCGACCTGGGCCGATCCACTGCCGCCGGCCGGCCCGGTCCCGCGGCCGACCGGCCCGATCCCGCGCTGACCCGCCGCAGGGACCGGCTCGCGGCCTTCGCGCGGGCCCTGCAGGAGGCGTACCCGGTACGGCCCGGCTGGCAGGAGTGGCTCCGCCACGACACGCTCGTCTGCCGCTGCGAGGAGGTGCCCCTGTCGGCCGTGCGCGAGGCCCAGGCCATGGGCGCCGCCGACGCCCGTTCGGTCAAGCTGCTGGCGCGGCCCGGGA
The DNA here is from genome assembly GCF_055586505.1 of Streptosporangium sp. NPDC050148. Classification (NCBI taxonomy): domain Bacteria; kingdom Bacillati; phylum Actinomycetota; class Actinomycetes; order Streptosporangiales; family Streptosporangiaceae; genus Streptosporangium; species Streptosporangium sp. NPDC050148. The sequence goes on from NZ_JBVJIA010000002.1 coordinate 68,435, forward strand.
TGGGCTGGTGCCAGGGCCGGATGTGCGGGTACGCGGTCGCCTGCCTGGCCGGTGAGGATCCCGCCCCGGCCGGGCGCCCGATCGCCCAGCCCATCCGGCTCGGCGCCCTCGCGTCACAGACCGGACCCGAGACCGCACGGACCGATCCCGGGACCGCGCGACCCGGACCCGAGCCTTTTCCCACGGAACCGCCGGTGTCCCCGGCGGGCCCGGACCGGCCCGAACCCCCTCGGGACCGACCCCACCGGAAGGATGAACGATGACGACCCGCGTGAAGCCCTGGCACGGCGTGATGGTGGCCACCGCGCTGCCCCTGGCCGAGGACCTCTCCGTCGACCTGGACGGCTACGCCGAGCACTGCCGCTGGCTGGTCGAGTCCGGCTGCGACGGCGTCGTGCCGAACGGGTCGCTGGGGGAGTACCAGACGCTGACCCCCCAGGAGCGCGCCGCGGTCGTGGAGACCGCGGTGGCGGCCGTCGGCGGCGACCGGGTGATGCCCGGGGTGGCGGCGTACGGCTCCCTGGAGGCCCGTCGCTGGACCGAGCAGGCCGCGGAGGCCGGGTGCCGGGCGGTGATGCTGCTCCCGCCGAACGCCTACCGGGCCGACGACCGGACCGTGGTGGAGCACTACCGGGAGGTGGCCGCGGCCGGCCTGCCGGTGGTGGCCTACAACAACCCCTTCGACACCCGCGTGGACCTGACCCCCGAGCTGCTGGCCACCCTGTACGGCGAGGGCCTGATCGTCGGGGTCAAGGAGTTCAGCGGCGACGTCCGCCGCATCTACGAGATCGCCGAGCTCGCGCCCGGCCTGGACGTGCTGGCCGGGGCCGACGACGTGCTGCTGGAGCTGGTCACCGCGGGCGCGGTCGGCTGGGTCGCCGGGTACCCCAACGCGCTGCCCGTCTCGACCGTGGCGCTGTACCGGGCGGCCGCGGAGGGGGACATGGCCACCGCGCTGCCGCTCTACCGCGCGCTGCACCCGCTGCTGCGCTGGGACTCCCGGCCGGTGTTCGTCCAGGCCATCAAGCTCTCCATGGACCTGGCCGGGCGCACCGGCGGCCCGTGCCGCCCGCCCAGGCTCGCGCTCGCCGGCGAGCAGGAGGCCGCCGTGCGCGCGGCCACCGAGAAGGCGCTGGCCGAGGGCATGCGATGACCCCGGCGCCACCGGTGCCCGCCCGGCCCGTATCCGTACCCGTGCCGGTGCCCGTTTCGCCGGTTCCCGGCCCGTCCGTGGCGGGAGACCCCTCCCGCGAGGAGCGCCCATGAGAACGAAGAGGGTCTTCCACGCGGTGGACTCCCACACCGAGGGCATGCCCACCCGGGTGATCACCGGGGGAGTGGGGGTGATCCCGGGTGCGACCATGGCCGAGCGGCGCGAGCACTTCCTGGCGACGATGGACCACGTCCGCACCCTGCTCATGTACGAGCCGCGCGGCCACTCGGCGATGAGCGGCGCCATCCTGCAGCCCCCCACCCGGCCCGACGCCGACTACGGGGTGCTCTACATCGAGGTCTCGGGCTGCCTGCCCATGTGCGGGCACGGCACCATCGGGGTCGCCACCGTCCTGGTCGAGACCGGGATGGTCGAGGTCGTCGAGCCGGTCACCACGATCCGGCTGGACACCCCCGCCGGGCTGGTGGTCGCCGAGGTACGGGTCGCCGACGGCGCGGCCGTCGAGGTGACCATCACCAACGTGCCCTCCTTCAGCGTGGGCCTGGACCGCGTGGTCCGGGTGCCCGGCATCGGGGAGGTCGTCTACGACCTCGCCTACGGCGGCAACCACTACGCGATCCTGCCGGTCGAGTCCGTGGGCCTGCCGTTCGAGCGCTCGCACAAGCAGGAGATCCTCCAGGCCGGCCTGGCCGTCATGGGGGCGATCAACGAGCAGGACGAGCCCGTCCACCCGCTGGACGCCGCCATCCGGGGCTGCCACCACGTGCAGTTCACCGCGCCGGGCTCGGACGCCCGGCACTCGCGGCACGCGATGGCGATCCACCCCGGCTGGTTCGACCGCTCGCCGTGCGGCACCGGCACCAGCGCCCGGATGGCCCAGCTGCACGCCAGGGGGGAGCTCCCGCTGGGGGCCGACTTCGTGAACGAGTCGTTCATCGGCACCCGGTTCGTCGGGCGGCTGGTGGAGGAGACCCGGGTGGCGGACCTGCCCGCGGTGATCCCGACGGTCACCGGCAGGGCGTGGATCACCGGCACCGCGCAGTACTTCCTGGACCCCTCCGACCCGTTCCCTGCCGGCTTCCTGCTCTGACCCACCGGCCGCGGCCCCGTCGCGACCGTGTCGCGGCTCGCCTGTCATGACCGGGTCGCGGCCCGGCCCCGTCACGACCGGGCCGTGGCCCCGGGGGCCCGTTCCGGTCCTGTCACGAACCGGGTCGCGGCCCCGGGGGTCCGCTCCGGGGACCCGCTCCGGCCGGGGCCGGATTCGGGCTGTCCGGAAACCCCGCGACACCCCCGTGACACCTCCGTACCCAGGGCCGGGCAGGGGCCGCCGGGGCCGTCGCGACGACGGTTCATGCCCGACGAGATGGTTTCGCGGGGAAACGGCCACTTAACGCTAACGGTCTGATTTCGGCCCTTGACGTTGTGCTTCCCTTACCCATGCAATGTCACACATCACCAGATGTGAGGAGCGGCAATGCGCGCCATCCCCCTGAAATCCTTCACGTCCCTGGCCGTCCTCGGTCTCCTGGTCACCGGATGTGGCCAGGGGCTGCTCGGCGGCGGCGAGGACGGCGGCCAGGCGGCCGGCAAGAAGGACGAGCCGATCGTGCTCGGCATGCTGATCCCGCAGTCGGGCAGCGAGGCCGCCATCGGTCCGTACATGAGCAACGCGGCCCAGCTCGCGATCGACGAGATCAACGCCAAGGGCGGCGTGCTCGGCCGCCAGCTGCAGCTGAAGACCGCGGACGACGCCTGTGACGCCCAGTCGGCGGCGGCCGGTGCCAACAAGCTGGTCACCGAGGGGGTCGACGTCTCCGTGGGCGGTTACTGCTCCGGGGCGACGCTACCCACCCTGCCGATCTTCGGCAAGGCCGGCATCCCGATGATCATCCCGGCCGCCAACTCCCAGGAGCTGGTGGACCAGAAGCTCAAGCACGTCTTCCTGATCAACGGCACCGGCTCCCAGCAGGCCGCCGCCGCCGAGAAGTGGATCACCAAGCAGGGCGCCGAGAGCGTCGCGCTGATGCACGACAACACCAGCTACTCCAAGGACATCGCGCTGCGCACCGAGACCCTGCTGAAGGCCCCCGACGGGGCCGAGGCGGTCATCACCGAGGCGGTCACCCCCAAGGAGAGCGACTACAGCGCCAACATCACCAACGTGCTGGCCAAGAAGCCCGACTTCGTCTACTGGACCGGCTACTTCCAGGAGGGCGGCCTGATCGCCCGCCAGCTGCGGCAGGCCGGCTACAAGGGCTCCATCATGGTCGGCGACGGCTCGGTCTCGCCCAAGCTGATCGAGATCGCCGGGGACGAGGCCGCCGAGGGCGTCTACGCCACGATGACCCAGACCCCCGACACCCTCGAGGGCGCCGAGGGCTGGATCGACGCGTACAAGAAGAAGTTCGGCACCGACCCCGGGCCTTACTCCAACCAGGCCTACGACGCGGTGCGGCTGGCCGCCGAGGCGGTCACCAAGGCGGGCGGCACCGACGGCCCGAAGGTGATCGCGGCCCTGGAGGCGGTCGACGGCTTCTCGATGTTCTCCGGGCCGCTGAAGTTCACCCCCGAGCACACCCTGGCCAACGGCGGCTTCCAGATCCTCGTCGTGAAGGGCGACGCCTTCACCCTGCAGGACTCCCTCAAATGACCGGCAACACCTCACCCGGCGCCTACGGCGGCGACGCCGGGTGCGACAGGGCCCGGGGCGGCGAGAACGACGCCCGCCCAGAGCCCTCCGAGGACCGGCAGCCCGCCGGGTACCGGGGCCGTCACCGGCGCTTGGGCACCGGCGGCACCGGCAACGGCGGCAGCGGCGGGCACGGCGGCCCGGACCGCCCGCCGGGGAAGCGGGCCGCGCGATGACGCAGCTCGTCTGGAACGGCCTGTTCGTCGGCTCGTTCTACGCCCTGGTGGCACTGGGCTACAGCATGGTGTACGGGATCATCAAGCTGCTCAACTTCGCCCACGGCGACCTGTACATGCTCGGCGCGTTCGCCGGCTTCGCCATCCTCGGCGCGGTCGGCGGCGTGACCTCCTCGATGGCGCTGCCGCTGCTGCTGGCGGTCCTGCTGGCGAGCATGGCGCTCACCGGCCTGGCCGGGGTCGCGCTGGAGCGGATCGCCTACCGGCCGCTCCGCCGGGCCCCGCGCCTGTCCCTGCTGATCACCGCGGTCGGCGCCTCCTTCGCCCTGGAGTACGGGATGCGCGCGGTGGCCGGGGCCGACCCGCGGGTCTACCCGGTACGCCTGGGCGGCACCTCGATCGAGATCCTCGGCGCCCGGATCACCCTGCAGCAGCTCGCCCTGATGGGGGTCGCGGTGGTGCTGATGGCCGGGCTCAACCTGCTGGTCACCCGCACCCGCGAGGGACGGGCCATGCGGGCCATCGCGCTGGACCCGCGCACCAGCGCGCTGATGGGCATCGACGTCAACGCCGTGATCTCCCGCACCTTCTTCATCGGCTCGGCCCTGGCCGGGGCCGCGGGCGTGATGGCCGGGGCCTACTACGGGAAGATCGACTTCCTGATGGGCTTCCTGATCGGCCTCAAGGCCTTCACCGCGGCGGTCATCGGCGGCATCGGCAACATTCCGGGCACCATGCTCGGGGGGCTGCTGCTCGGGCTGCTGGAGTCGTTCGGCACGTTCTGGCTGGGCGGCGAGTGGCGCGACGTGTTCGCCTTCGGGGTGCTGATCCTGTTCCTGACCGTGCGGCCCACCGGCCTGCTCGGCGAACGCGTCACGGAGCGGGTGTGACGGCCGGGACCAAGGTCCGCCGCCGCGGCACGGACCGTCCCCCCAGCCTGGCGTCGAAGCTGATGCAGAACAGGTGGGCCGGCACCGCCGGCCTGCTGATCGCGCTGCTGGCGCCCTTCGTCAACGCCAGCCCGTACGCGCTGTCGGTCATGACCAGCGCGGCCATCGCCGTGATGCTCGCGGCCGGGCTGAACATCGTGGTCGGCTACTGCGGCCTGCTCGACCTGGGCTACGTCGCCTTCTTCGCGGTCGGCGCCTACACCAGCGGCGTGCTGGCCACCCGGTTCGACCTGCCGCTGCTGGCCACGGTGCCCGCGGTGATCGTGGTCACCGTCGTCGCCGGGATCGTCATCGGCGCGCCCACCCTGCGGCTGCGCAGCGACTACCTGGCCATCGTGACGCTCGGCTTCGGCGAGATCATCCGGATCACCGCCAACAACCTGGACGTCACCGGCGGCCCGTCGGGCATCTACGGCATCCCGTCCCTGGTGGACAGCCCGGTGCTCTTCTACTACGTCACCGTCGCCGTCGTCTCGCTGGCGGTCCTCGGCTCGGCGCGGCTGGGCCGCTCCCGGCTGGGCCGGGCCTGGCGGTTCGTCCGCGAGGACGAGGACGCCGCCGAGGCGATGGGCGTGCACACCTACCGGGTCAAGCTCGCCGCCTACATCGCCGGCGCGGTCTGGGGCGGCCTGGCCGGGGTGCTGTTCGCCGCGCAGCTGTCCGCCGTCTCACCGGGCAGCTTCACCTTCCTGGCATCGGCGCTGGTGCTGATGGCCGTCGTGCTCGGCGGCATGGGCTCGGTCTCCGGCGTCGTGGTGGGCGCCGTCGTGATCAGCGTCCTGCCGGAGATCCTGCGGGACCTGGCCGACTACCGTTACTTCCTGTTCGGCGTCCTGCTCATCGCCTTCATGCTGCTGCGCCCGCAGGGCCTGTGGCCGGCCCGTTCCAAGGAGGTGCCGTGAGCCTGCTGAGCGTGACCGACCTGCGCCTGACCTTCGGCGGGGTGACGGCCATCGACGGCCTGTCGTTCTCGGTGGACGAGGCGGAGATCGTCTCCGTCATCGGACCCAACGGGGCGGGCAAGACGTCGGCCTTCAACTGCGTCACCGGCTTCTACCGGCCGACCGCGGGCCGGATCACCCTGCGCGGCAAGGACCTGCCGGGACTGCGGCCCTCGGCCGTGGCCGCCCTCGGCGTCGCGCGCACCTTCCAGAACCTGCGCCTGTTCGGCGAGCTGTCGGTCCTGGACAACGTACGGGCCGGATCGCACCTGTGGCTGCGCCAGAGCGTCTTCGACGCCCTGCTGCACACCCCCCGGTACCGGCGTTCCGAGCGCGAGTGCACCGAGCAGGCCCACCACTGGCTGGACTTCGTGGGCCTGCGCGGCGACCGGTACGGGCAGGCCCGCAACCTGCCCTACGGCGAGCAGCGCCGCACCGAGATCGCCCGCGCCCTGGCCCGCAAGCCCGACCTGCTGCTGCTGGACGAGCCCGCCGCCGGGCTCAACCACGGCGAGAAGGCCGAGATGCTCGACCTGATCCGGCGCATCCAGGCCCTCGGCGTGGCCATCGTGCTCATCGAGCACGACATGGGACTGGTCATGGAGGTCTCCGAGAGGGTGGTCGTGCTCAACTTCGGCAGGGAGATCGCCGACGGCCGTCCCGAGGACGTCCGGCGGAACCCGGCCGTCATCGAGGCCTACCTCGGCGGTGACATCACCGCGGGGGAGAGGGACACCCCGCAGGACGATCCCTCCGGGACCACGCCGGGCACGGACGCCGCGCACACGCGGGCCCCGGACGCCGACGGCGCCGACGGTGCCGACGCCGCGGACGGCTCCGGGGACGGGGCCGGGAACCGTACCCCCGCACGTGACAGGACCGCCGGGAGCGACGCCGATGCTTGAGATCGAGGACCTCGACGTCCACTACGGCGGCGTGCACGCGCTGCGCGGGCTCTCCCTCACCGTCGGCGAGGGGGAGATCGTGGCCCTGCTCGGCAACAACGGCGCGGGCAAGACCACCACGCTGTCCGCGGTCTCGGGGCTGGTACGCCCCAGCGGTGGCGGCGTGACCTTCGACGGGCGGAGGATCACCGGTGAGAAACCGCACCGGATCACCGCCTCCGGCCTGGTGCACGTCCCCGAGGGACGCAGGATCTTCAGCACGCTCAGCGTCCACGAGAACCTCCAGCTGGGCGGCTACCTGGTCCGCGACCAGGCGGAGGTCCGCAGCCGGATCGAGCGGGTCTACGGGCTGCTGCCCCGCCTGGCGGAACGGCGTACCCAGCAGGGCGGCACGCTGTCGGGCGGCGAGCAGCAGATGCTCGCCATCGGCAGGGCGCTGGTCACCGGGCCGCGCCTGCTGCTGCTCGACGAGCCGTCCATGGGCCTGGCCCCGCTGGTGGTCGCCTCGGTCATGGAACTCATCGCGGGCATCAACGCCGAGGGGACCTCGGTGCTGCTCGTCGAGCAGAACGCCACGGCCGCCCTGGGGATCGCGCACCGCGGGTACGTGATCGAGAACGGCGCCTGCCTGCTGGACGGGCCGGCCGCCGGGCTCCGCCGGGACCCCCGGGTCGTCGAGGCCTACCTCGGCGGGGTCTGACGGCCGGGGTCCGGCGACGGGGTCCGGTGCGGGCTCGGCACGGGTTCGACGGAGAACCCCGCAGGACCTCGGATGTTCGATGGCGGGCGCACCGCCTGGGAGGATGTGACGGTGGCGGGTTCCGTCCGCCGGACATGGACGCGGTCGACAGGAGAGGCTCCGTTATGGCTTCGAGGGCGGACGGCCGGCTCGACCTGCCCGCGGTGGGGGAGAGACAGAGCCTGCGGGAGCAGGTGGCCCACGCGCTGCGGGCGGCCCTGATCACCGGTGAGATGCGGCCCGGCATGGTCTACTCCGCCCCGCTGCTGGCCGCCCAGTTCGGCGTCTCGGCCACCCCGGTGCGCGAGGCCATGCTCGACCTGGCCAAGGAGGGCCTGGTCGAGGCGGTGCGCAACAAGGGCTTCCGGGTCAGCGAGATGTCCGAGCGCGACCTGGACGAGCTGGCGGAGATCCGCGAGCTCATCGAGGTGCCCACGGTGACGCGGCTGGCCGACGCCGGTCGCGCACCGGCCTTCGAGACGCTCCGCCCGATGGCCCAGGAGATCGTCGACGCGGCCGAGCGGGGCGACCTGCTCGCCTACGTCGACGCCGACATCCGCTTCCACCTGGAACTGCTCGCCCTGGGGGGCAACTCCCACCTGGTGGAGGTGGTCCGCGACCTGCGCAACCGGGCCCGCCTGTACGGGCTGTCCGGCCTCCACCGGCGCGGGCGGCTCGCCGACTCCGCCCGCGAGCACCTCGCCCTGCTGGAGCTGCTCTCCACCGGTGACGCGAACGGCGCCGAGCGGCTGATGCAGCACCACATCCAGCACGTGCGGGGCATCTGGGCCGGGGCCACCGAGCCCTGAGACCCGCCCCGGACACCCCGGCCGGAGCCGCGAACAGGCCGGGAACAGGCCGGAGCCGCAGTGGGATCCCCGAGCGCGGTGGATCGGCCCGAGCGGTGGGGTCAGCCGGAGGAGCGGGTGGCGCCCAGGGTCGCGATGACCACGCAGCCGACCGCCGCCCACTCGCGCGCCTGGAGCACCTCGCCCAGGATCACCAGGCCCGCCAGCGCGGCCACGGCCGGCTCCAGGCTCATCAGGATGCCGAAGACCCGCTTGGGCATCCTGCGCAGCGCCTCCAGCTCGATCGAGTAGGGGATCACCGACGAGAGCAGGCCCACCCCCAGGCCGATCAGCAGCACCTCGGGCCGGAGCAGGTCGGCGCCGCCCGAGGAGATCCCGACGGGGGCGACCACCACGCAGGAGATGATCATCGCCAGGGAGAGCCCGGTCGCCCCGGGGAAGCGCCGGCCGACCGAGGCCGACAGCAGGATGTAGGCGGCCCAGCAGGCCGCCGCGACCAGGGCGAAGGCGATCCCGGACCAGCTGATCCTGGACGCCGACGTTCCCCACGGTGCCAGCAGCACCACGCCCGATCCGGCGAGCGTCACCCAGAGCAGGTCGAGGCGGCGGCGCGAGGCCGCGACCGCGACGCCGAGCGGGCCGAGGAACTCGATGGCCACCGCGATCCCCATGGGAAGGCGGGCCAGCGCCTCGTAGAACGACAGGTTCATCACGCCCAGCGTCACGCCGAACGCCAGGCCCGCCGCCGCGTCCCCCCGGCTCAGCCCCCTCAGCCGTGGCCTGGCGACCGCCCCCAGGATCAGCGCGCCGGTGGCGATCCGCAGGAAAACCACCGCGCTCGGCGAGAGCTGGCCGAACAGGTCCTTGGCGAACCCCGCGCCGACCTGGACCGACAGGATGGCCAGCAGGACCAGCCCGGACGGCGGAACGGCGTCGGAGGCGGCCTTCAGCAGCGCGCCGGGCCTGACCGGGCCGGGCTCGTAGGGTTCTGCGGGCCCGTGCAGGGCTTCGGCGGTCACGGCACTCCTCAGGTGCGAAAAGGTCGGTCACACCTTACCGGGCGGGGTGTCCCCGCTCAGGGGCATCCGCCATGTGAGACGGAGCCCGCCCGCCCCGGGCCCGCCGGCCACGCGGGCCCGAAGCGATCCCACGGACCCGCTCCGGCCCGCCGTGCCCCCGAAGCGCCCCGCGATCCCGCTCCGGGCCCGCGGGGGTACGCGCTCAGCGGGTGTAGAGGGCCACCGTCATGCCCGGTACCCGGCCCGTCCGCCACGCCTTGGCACGGACGAACCCCTCCCCGGTCAGGACGGCGACCCGGTCGACGCGCGAGGCCGCCTCGGACCCGCCCCGCCAGACGACCCAGACCCGCTCGCGCCCGGCGACGGCGGCGGCCAGGTCGGAGCGCTCCGGGTAGCCGAACGAGGCCGGCAGTGGGTCGCGGCCCGTGAGCATCACGTCGTCGGGCAGGCCCGCGCCGCCGTAGTAGAGCAGGCCCTGGCGCAGCGAGGAGCGCCCGTAGACGAGGGCGTCGCCGGGCCGCGCCTCGCTCGCCAGGATGCGCGCCGCCCGGGGGAAGTTCTCGTGGTGCCCGTCCTCCCCGCGGACGTCCAGCTGGCCGGGGAACCCGGCCGCCAGCACGCCCGCCACCGCCAGGACGGCGGGCGGCCGGGGCAGCGCGGCGACCGTGAGCCCGGCCAGCAGCGCGTACCCGGGCACCGTCGCGAACAGGTAGCGGTCCACGTACACCGGGGTGATCAGGTGGGAGACGGCGAACAGCGCCAGGGGCGGCAGGAGGGCCCAGCCGGCCAGCAGCGCCACCCAGAGCCGGTCGGCGCCGTGGCGCCGCAGGAAGGGGGCCGCCGCCGCGAGCAGGAACAGCGCGCCCCCGGCCAGGGCGGTGCCGCCGATCATCTTGGGCAGCGCCAGGAACACGTCGGGTCCCGGCAGGGTGATCCAGCTGATCGCGTGCCGTTCGGCGAACCCGACCACCGCCCAGACGGCCCCCGGCACGAAACCGGCCGCCAGGCAGGCCAGCACCCTGGGCGCCACTCCCCGCCCGTACAGCGCGACCGCCGTCAGGTGCGCCGCCGTGACGAGCAGGGCGAACACCTGGGTGCAGCCGAGCAGCGCCACGGCGGCCGCGTACCCCCACCAGCCGCGGCGCCGTCCCGGCTCCTCGATCGCCCGGTACAGCGTCCAGGTGGCCAGGACCGCGGCGGCCGCGGCGAACGCGTACGAGCGGGCGTTCTGCCCGTGGTAGGAGACCGACGGCAGCGCGACGTAGACGACGGCCGCGGCCGGCCCGGCCGGCCCGGCCGGCCACGAGCTCATCCGGCGTCCCAGGTCGGCGATCAGCGCGGTCGCCACACCGGTGGCGAGCGCGGAGGGCAGGCGCATCCACCACTCCGCCTGCCCGAACTCCAGCCACAGGTGCATGAACGCGTAGTACGGCAGGAAGTGCCCGTCGATGTGCTGGGCCAGCTCCCAGAGCCCCGCGGCGCTCCGGCGGGCCGCGCTGAAGGTGGCGAGCTCGTCCGAGGAGTGGGAGACCGCGGAGGCGCCCGCGACGCAGACGAGCGTGGCGACGATCCCCGTGGCCGGGCCCGCCCACGTCCGTCCCTGCCGTTCCCGCGCAGGCCGGGATGGACGTCGCGCTCCGGTAATGATCACCCGGAGGATGTTAGGCGGAAACGATCACCCTTGATCGTCTTTCTCTGACAAAAGACCGTATTTCTACGGGAAAAGTCGGATCATTCCCAGCGGAAGGTCCGCGCGGTCAGCAGGAGCGACCCCGCCGCCCATGCCGCGAGGACCACCACCGCGGCCGGCGGCGGCCCCGACCCGTCGGCGAGCACCGCGCGGAGCCCGCCGGTGAGCGCGGAGATCGGCAGCAGCTCCAGCACCGGCCGCACCGCCTCGGGGAACCGCTCCAGCGGGAAGGCGACCCCGCCGCAGGCCAGCAGGACCAGGTAGACCAGGTTCGCCGCGGCGAGCGTGGCCTCGGCGCGCAGCGTCCCGGCCATCAGCAGGCCCAGGCCGCTGAACGCGGCCGTGCCCAGCACGATCAGCAGCAGCGCCGCGAACGGCGAGCCCGCCGGGCGCCATCCCAGGGCGGCCGCCACCGCGCAGAGCACCGCGACCTGGACGACCTCCACGGCGATCACCGCGAGCGTCTTGGCCAGCATCAGCCCGGTCCGCGACAGCGGGGTCGCCCCCAGCCGCTTCAGCACCCCGTAGCGGCGCTCGAAGCCGGTCGCGATGGCCTGCCCGGTGAAGGCGGTGGACATCACGGCCAGCGCGAGCACCCCCGGGGTCATGAAGTCGATCCGGGAACCGCCGCCCACGTCCAGGATGGGGGCGACCGAGAGGCCGACGAGCAGCAGCACCGGAATGATCATCGTGAGCAGCAGCTGCTCGCCGTTGCGGAGCATCGCCCGGATCTCCGCGCCGGTCTGGGCCGCCACCATCCGTCCCAGCGGCGCGGCCCCCGGGGCCGGGGTGAGGTCCAGGGTCGTCATGTGCGTCGTCTCCTTCGGGGCGGGCCGCGTCAACGGAGCTCACGCCCGGTCAGTTCGAGGAAGACGTCCTCCAGGGTGCGCCGCTCGATGCTGAGGTCGTCCGCGGTCACGCCCTCGGCCGCGCACCAGGTCGTCACGGTCGCCAGCAGCTCCGGCACGACCTGTCCCTCGATGATGTAGTGCCCGGCCGGCGACTCCTTGGCCGCGCTGCCGACGGGCAGGGCGGCGAGCAGCTCGTCCAGGGAGAGTCCCGGCCGGGCGCGGAAGCGCAGCTGCCGCTCGGCGCCGGTGAGGGAGGAGGGGGTGCCCTCGGCGACCACCCGGCCGCGGTCGATGATCACGATCTGGTCCGACAGGCGCTCCGCCTCGTCCATGTGGTGGGTGGTGAGCACCACCGAGACCCCGCTCGCGCGCAGCTCGCGGACCAGCTCCCAGCAGGCGTGCCTGGCCTGCGGGTCCAGGCCCGCGGTCGGCTCGTCGAGGAAGACCAGCTCGGGACGGCCGATGACCGCCCCGGCCAGCGACAGGCGCTGCTGCTGGCCGCCGGAGAGCCTGCGGTACGGGGTGCGGGCGTGCTCGGTCAGCCCGAGCCGCTCCAGCAGTGCCCCGGGGTCGAGCGGACGGGCGTGGAAGCGGGCCATCAGCCGCAGCCACTGCCCGCAGCGGGCCGCGGGCGGGACGCCACCGGCCTGGAGCATCACCCCGACCCTGGCCCGCAGCTCCCGCGCGGACGGGTCGAGCCCCAGCACCTTCACGCTGCCCGCGTCGGCCCGGCGGAACCCCTCGCAGATCTCCACGGTGGAGGTCTTGCCGGCCCCGTTGGGGCCCAGCACCGCGGTGACCGCGCCGCGGGCGGCGGTGAGGGTCAGGCCGTCGACCGCGGTCGTCCCGCCGTATCTCTTGACCAGGTCGACGATCGCGACGGCTGGGGAGTCCATGGCCACGAGTTTAGAGACCGCCTCCGGCGCTCCCGCTTCCGGACCACGCGTCCGGCGCGCCCGCGGTTCGCGGGCGGCGCGGAAGGGTGGCCCGACGCCCCGCTCCGACGCCCCGCTCCGACGCCCCGGCCCGGCGCGCCGGAGCGCGCGACGGACCTGCTTTTTTCTGCCCTTTTCAGGAAATTTCCGGAACAAAGGAATTCGGATGACCGATCGGTGGTTGGGACGCTTCGGCTCACGCGGCCCCTCGGGGCTCGTGGGCCGTCTTGCGCCGGTGACCGGAGAGGGAGGACGAGTATGACCGCGGCCGTCGTCGAGCCGGGGGTGACGCCGGGCACGCGGCGCAGGGGACTGCTGCTGCTGATCCTGGGTGCGCTGTCGGCGATCGGCCCCCTGTCGATCGACATGTACCTGCCCGCCTTCCCCGCCATCGCCGAGGGGCTGGGCACCGGGCAGGCGCAGGTGCAGCTCACCCTCACCGCCTGTCTCATCGGGGTCTCCGCCGGGCAGGTCGTCGCCGGGCCGCTCAGCGACGTCCGCGGGCGCCGCGGCCCGCTGCTGATCGGCATCGCCGCCTACGCCGCGGCCTCCCTGCTGTGCGCCTTCTCGCCCTCGGTGTACGGGCTGATCGCCTTCCGCCTGCTCCAGGGCTTCGCGGGCGGCGCCGCGCTGGTGATCGTCCGCGCGATCGTCCGCGACCTGTACGAGGGCGCGGCCATCGCCCGCATCTTCGCCACCCTGATGCTGGTGACCGGCCTGGCCCCGATCCTGGCCCCGATCGCCGGCGCCCAGCTGCTCGCCCACACCTCCTGGCGGGGCGTCTTCGTCGCCCTCAGCGTCGCGGGGCTGATGCTGCTGGTCTCGGCGCTGGCCGGGGTGCGCGAGACCCTCCCGGCCGACAGCCGCGAGGGCGGCGGGCTCCGGCACACCCTGGTGACCTTCTGGTACCTGCTGCGCGACCGGCCCTTCATGGCCGCCGCGCTGTCCGGCGGGATGGGGTTCGCCGCCATGTTCGCCTACATCTCCGGGTCGCCGTTCGTGCTCCAGGAGGTCTACGGCACCTCTCCCGAGGTGTTCTCCCTGGTGTTCGGGCTGAACGCGCTCGGCCTGACCATCACCGCGCAGATCGGCGGGCGCCTGGCCGGGCGCCGGGTGGACCCGGCCCGGCTGATCCTCCTCGGGCTGCTGCTGAGCGTGGCCGGGGCCGCGGCGATCCTGGCCACGGTCGTGTTCGGGCTGGGCCTGCCGGTGCTGGTCGCCGGGTTGTTCGTGATGATGTGCGGGGGAGGTTTCGTGCTGCCGGGCAGCGGCGCGCTCGCCCTGGCCGGCCAGCCCCCGCAGATCGCCGGGAGCGCGGCCGCGCTGACCGGTGTGCTGCAGTTCGGGCTCGGCGCGCTCGCCGCGCCGCTGGTGGGCCTGGGCGGCGAGGGAAGCGCCCTGCCGATGGCCGTCGTGCTGACCGGCTTCACCGTGGCGGCGCTCGCGATCTTCGCCGGTCTGGGCCGGGGACCGGGGCGCGTTTCCGCAGGTTAGGTAAGCCTTTCCTACGTGATGCATCACATTCCCGGCACGCCCACACCGGTTTGTCAGCGGGGAAGTAATTACGGCACACTGATGTTGTGAAATACGTGACCGGGATGCGAGACACCGAGAAGGCCGCCGCCGCGCGGCTCTCCGGCGTGTCCGCCGAGCGCAGCACGCGAGCGCGTGTCGCCCGGCTCATCCTGGAGCACGGACCGATCACCGCCGCCGCTCTCGGCGAGCGGCTCGGCCTGACCCCGGCGGCCGTGCGCAGGCACCTGGACGCGCTGCTGGCCGAGGGGATGACCGAGGTCCGCACCGCCCGGCCGCGCGGCCAGCGCGGGCGCGGGCGGCCGGCCAAGCTGTTCGCGATGACCGACCAGGGCCGCAGCGCCTTCGAGCACGCCTACGACGACCTGGCGGGCAGCGCGCTGCGCTTCCTGGCCGAGCGCGTGGGCGAGGAGGCCGTGGCCGAGTTCGCCCGTTCGCAGGTGGCCGGCCTCGTCGACCGGCTGCGGCCGCAGATGCGCGAGGTCCCCGCCGACCAGCGGGTGCGCGTCCTGGCCGAGGCCCTCTCCGACGACGGCTACGCCGCCTCGGCGAGCAAGGCCGGTGTCGGCGGCGAGCAGCTCTGCCAGCACCACTGCCCGGTGGCGCACGTCGCCGCCGAGTTCCCGCAGCTGTGCGAGGCCGAGACCGAGGCGTTCGCGCGCATTCTCGGCACGCCCGTGCAGCGGCTCGCGACCATCGCCCACGGCGACGGTGTGTGCACCACCCACGTGAGCCCCCACCGGGCTCCGGGAGCGGGCGCGCGGGAGGGCGCGACGTCATCCCCACCCTCCCCACGCTCCGAACCGGCACCACCGCCGGCCGTCCACGAAACGATCGACATATCGAGCAAGGAGACCGGAAGGTGACTGTCACCGACCGCCCGGAGCTGGAAGGCCTCGGGAATTACAAGTTCGGCTGGGCCGACTCGGACGCCGCGGGAGCGACGGCCAAGCGTGGCCTGTCCGAAGAGGTCGTCCGCAACATCTCCGCGCTGAAGAACGAGCCGGAGTGGATGCTGGACCTGCGCCTGAAGGGGCTCCGCCTCTTCGGCAAGAAGCCCATGCCGAACTGGGGCTCCGACCTCAGCGGGATCGACTTCGACAACATCAAGTACTTCGTGCGCTCCACCGAGAAGCAGGCCGCCTCCTGGGAGGACCTGCCCGACGACATCAAGAACACCTACGACAGGCTGGGCATCCCCGAGGCCGAGAAGCAGCGCCTCGTCGCCGGGGTCGCCGCCCAGTACGAGTCCGAGGTGGTCTACCACAAGATCCGCGAGGACCTTGAGGAGAAGGGTGTCATCTTCGTCGACACCGACACCGCCCTCAAGGAGCACGAGGAGATCTTCAGGGAGTACTTCGGGACCGTGATCCCGGTCGGCGACAACAAGTTCGCCGCGCTGAACACGGCCACCTGGAGCGGCGGCAGCTTCATCTACGTGCCGCCGAACGTCAACGTGGAGATCCCGCTCCAGGCCTACTTCCGGATCAACACCGAGAACATGGGCCAGTTCGAGCGGACCCTGATCATCGTGGACGAGAACTCCTACGTGCACTACGTCGAGGGCTGCACCGCGCCGATCTACACCTCCGACTCGCTGCACAGCGCGGTCGTGGAGATCATCGTGAAGAAGGGCGCCCGCTGCCGGTACACGACCATCCAGAACTGGTCGAACAACGTCTACAACCTGGTCACCAAGCGCGCCGTGGCGTACGAGGGCGCGACCATGGAGTGGGTCGACGGCAACATCGGCTCCAAGGTCACCATGAAGTACCCGGCCGTCTACCTCATGGGCGAGCACGCCAAGGGCGAGACCCTCAGCGTCGCCTTCGCCGGTGAGGGCCAGCACCAGGACGCCGGGGCCAAGATGGTCCACCTGGCGCCCAACACCAGCTCCTCGGTGATCTCCAAGTCCGTCGCCCGCGGCGGCGGCCGGACCTCCTACCGCGGCCTGGTGCAGATCGAGGAGGGCGCGCACGGCAGCGCCAGCACGGTCAAGTGCGACGCGCTGCTGGTCGACCAGATCAGCCGCTCCGACACCTACCCGTACGTGGACGTGCGCGAGGACGACGTCTCCATGGGGCACGAGGCCACCGTCTCCAAGGTCTCCGACGACCAGCTCTTCTACCTGATGAGCCGCGGTCTGGGCGAGGACGAGGCGATGGCGATGATCGTCCGCGGCTTCGTCGAGCCGATCGCCCGCGAGCTCCCGATGGAGTACGCCCTGGAGCTGAACCGGCTGATCGAGCTGCAGATGGAAGGAGCCGTCGGCTGATGGGCCTCGACACCGCTGTGAAGCCCCTCTCGACGCTGCACGAGAGGGCCTCCTACGACGTGGCCGACTTCGCCGTCCCCACCGGCCGGGAGGAGGAGTGGCGCTTCACCCCGCTCTCCCGGCTGCGGGGCCTGCACGAGGGCGTCCCGGCCTCGGCGAACGTGGCCGTGCACGTCGACGCCGCGCCCGAGGCCGTCGTGGAGACCGTCGGGCGCGACGACGCCCGGCTCGGGCGGGCCTACGTGCCCGCCGACCGGGTCAGCGCCCAGGCGTACGCCTCCTTCGAGAAGGCCACCGTGATCACGGTGCCCCGCGAGGCCGTCGCCTCCACGCCGACCGTGGTCACCTTCACCGGGTCGGGCACCGGCACCGCCTACGGCCACACGGTCGTGCGCCTGGAGCCGATGGCCGAGGCCGTGGTCGTCCTGGACCACCGGGGCAGCGCGGTCTACGCCGACAACGTCGAGTTCGTCGTGGGCGAGGGCGCCACGCTCAAGGTCGTCAGCCTGCAGGACTGGGCCGACGACGCCGTGCACGTCTCCCACCACCACGCCCAGCTCGCCAAGGACGCCGTCTTCCGCGGCTTCGTGGTCACCCTCGGCGGCGACCTGGTCCGGCTCTCGCCGTCGGTCTCCTACTCCGGCCCCGGCGGCGACGCCGAGCTGAACGGCCTGTACTTCGTCGACGCCGGCCAGCACCTGGAGCACCGCCTCCTGGTCGACCACTCCACGCCCGACTGCCGGAGCAACGTCGACTACCGCGGCGCGCTCCAGGGGGCCGACGCCCACGCGGTCTGGATCGGCGACGTCATCATCCGCGTCGAGGCCGAGGGCACCGACACCTACGAGCTGAACCGCAACCTGCTGCTCACCGACGGCGCCCGCGCCGACTCGGTGCCCAACCTGGAGATCCTCACCGGGGAGGTCGCCGGGGCCGGCCACGCCAGCACCTCCGGCCGCCTCGACGACGAGCACATCTTCTACCTCCAGGCCCGGGGCATCTCCTTCGAGGACGCCCGCCGCCTGGTCATCAGGGGCTTCTTCGCCCAGCTTCTGGAGAAGATCGAGATCCCCGAGCTTCGCGAGCGCGTTCTCGCCCGGGTCGAGGCGGAGCTCGAGAAGTGACGTTCGAGAAGGTCTGCAAGCTCGCCGACATCCCCGACGAGGGAGTGATCGGCCTTGAGGTGGGGGACACCCCCGTCGCCCTGGTCCGCCGGGGCGAGGAGGTGCACGCGCTGCGCGACGTGTGCTCCCACGCCGAGGTGAAACTCAGCGAGGGGGAGGTCTACGACGGCACCCTCGAGTGCTGGCTGCACGGCTCGTGCTTCGACCTGCGCTCGGGCAAGCCCACCGGCCCGCCCGCCATCAAGCCCGTCCCCGTCTACCGAGTAAAGATCGACGGCGATGACGTCCTCGTCTCGCTCTCGAAGGAGTCATAACGTGTCTGACACCAGCCGAGTCACCTCGGGTTCCACCCTGGAGATCCGCGACCTGCACGTCACCGTCGCCGACAAGGAGATCCTGCGCGGCGTCGACCTGACCGTGCGCGCCGGTGAGACCCACGCCATCATGGGCCCCAACGGCTCGGGCAAGTCCACCCTCGCCTACGCGATCGCGGGCCACCCCAAGTACGCCGTCACCGGCGGCCAGGTCCTGCTCGACGGGACCGACCTGCTCGACCTGTCGGTCGACGAGCGCGCCCGCGCCGGCCTGTTCCTCGCCATGCAGTACCCGGTCGAGGTCCCCGGCGTCAGCGTCGCCAACTTCCTGCGCACCGCGGTCACCTCGACCACCGGTGAGGCCCCCAAGCTCCGCCAGTTCGCCAAGGACCTCAAGTCCGGCATGGACGCCCTGTCCATCGACTCGGCCTTCGCCCAGCGCAACGTCAACGAGGGCTTCTCCGGCGGCGAGAAGAAGCGCCACGAGATCCTCCAGCTGGAGCTGCTCAAGCCGAAGATCGCCGTTCTCGACGAGACCGACTCCGGTCTCGACGTCGACGCGCTGCGCGTGGTCTCCGAGGGCATCAACCGCTTCCGCGCGGGCGGCGAGACCGGCGTGCTGCTCATCACCCACTACACCCGCATCCTGCGCTACGTGAAGCCGGACTTCGTCCACGTCTTCTCCGCCGGGCGGATCGTGGAGCAGGGCGGCCCCGAGCTCGCCGACAAGCTCGAGGAAGAGGGCTACGAGGCCTACACGAAGGCGTCGGCCTGATGAACAACGGCCTTGACGTGGAGAGGATCAGGAAGGACTTCCCGGTCCTGTCCCGCGAGCTTCCCGGCGGCAGGCCGCTGATCTACCTCGACTCCGGAAACTCCGCGCAGAAGCCCACCCAGGTGGTCGAGGTGATGCGCGAGCACATGGCCATGCACTACAGCAACGTCGGCCGCGCCATGCACGTGCTGGGCGCGGAGTCCACCGAGGCGTACGAGGACGCGCGCGACAAGATCGCCGCGTTCATCGGCGCGCCCGGCCGCGACGAGGTGGTCTTCACCAAGAACGCCTCCGAGGCGATCAACCTGGTGGCGTACGCCTTCGGCAACCCGACCTGCGAGGACCCGCGCTTCCGGCTCGGCCCCGGCGACGAGATCGTGATCTCGGAGATGGAGCACCACTCCAACATCGTGCCGTGGCAGATGCTGGCCCAGCGCACCGGCGCGACCCTGCGCTGGTTCTCCGTCACCGACTCCGGCCGCCTGGACCTGTCGAACCTCGCCGAGCTCGTCACCGAGCGCACGAAGATCGTCTCGATCGTGCACCAGTCGAACGTGCTCGGCACGGTCAACCCGGTCGCCCCGGTGCTGGCCAGGGCCCGCGAGGTCGGCGCCCTGATGATGCTGGACGCCTCCCAGTCGGTCCCCCACCAGGGGGTGGACGTGGCCGCCCTGGGCGTCGACTTCCTGGCCTTCACCGGCCACAAGGTCGTCGGCCCGTCCGGCATCGGCGTCCTGTGGGGTCGCGCCGAGCTGCTGGAGGCCATGCCCCCGTTCATGGGCGGCGGCGAGATGATCGAGGCGGTCTGGATGGACCACTCGACCTACGCTCCCGCGCCGCACAAGTTCGAGGCCGGCACCCCGCCGATCGTCGAGGCCATCGGCCTCGGCGCCGCGGTGGACTACCTCACCGAGATCGGCATGGACGCCGTCGCGAGCCACGAGCGCGAGCTCACCGCCCACGCGCTCGACGCCCTGGGGGAGATCCCGGGCCTGCGGGTGATCGGCCCGGCCGACCTGGCCGACCGCGGCGGCACCGTCTCGTTCACGCTGGAGGGGATTCACCCGCACGACGTCGGGCAGATCCTGGACGACAACTTCGGCGTGGCCGTGCGGGTGGGTCACCACTGCGCCCGCCCGCTCCACCTCAGGTTCGGGATCCCCGCCACCACGCGGGCCTCCTTCTACCTGTACAACACACCGGCCGAGATCGACGCGTTGGTCCGCGGCCTCCACCACGTGCGGAAGGTGTTCGCCTAGCCATGCCCGAGCAGTCGAGCCGGCGTACGGGCGGACGGCGGGGGCCCGGTGCCCTCCGCACGGCGGCCGGCGACGCGCGAGCGCACGGCGCAGCGAACGAGAAGGTGAGCACGACCCTATGATCGCCGAGTCCATGTACCAGGAGCTGATCCTGGAGCACTACAAACACCCGCAGGGGAGGGGTCTTCGCGACCCCTACGACGCCGAGGTCCGCCACGTGAACCCGACCTGTGGCGACGAGATCACCATGCGGGTGAGGCTGGGCGACGGCGGCAAGGTCGAGGACGTCTCCTACGACGGCCAGGGCTGTTCCATCAGCCAGGCCGCCGCCTCGGTGCTGCACGAGCTGGCCATCGGCTCGACCGTCGAGGACACCCTCGGCGTGGTCGACGAGTTCACCCGGCTCATGCAGGGCAGGGGCAAGGTCGAGGCCGACGAGGACGTGCTGGGCGACGCGGTCGCCTTCGCGGGCGTGGCCAAGTTCCCCGCCCGTGTGAAGTGCGCGCTACTGGCCTGGATGGCCTACAAGGACGCGGTCGTGAGGAGCACGAAATGAGCAAGGCTGTTGAGACGCCGACCACGGCGCAGGACGACACCGCCACCCATGACGAGGTCATGGAGGCGCTCAAGGACGTGGTGGACCCCGAGCTCGGCATCAACGTCGTGGACCTGGGCCTGATCTACGGGCTGCACCTCGACCCGGCAGGGGAGGGCGCCGAGGGCACCGATGGCGCTGCTGCGCTGCCGGTCGCCACCATCGACATGACGCTGACCAGCGCGGCCTGCCCGCTGACCGACGTCATCGAGGACCAGGCGCACTCGGCCCTGGAGGGCATGGTCTCCGACGTGAAGATCAACTGGGTGTGGCTCCCGCCGTGGGGCCCGGACAAGATCACCGACGAGGGGCGCGAGCAGCTCCGCATGCTCGGCTTCAACGTCTGACCGAGGCACCGTCCGGGACGTCCGGGGACGAGGGGCCCGCGCCCCGCGTCCCCGGACGTCCTTCCGGCTCTCCGGGGGCGGCGGGGCGACGTGGAGCGGCGGGGCGACGTGGAGCGGCGGGGAACCACACGGAGGCGCCGCGGGTGCTCGAAGGGCTCGCGGGACGGCTCCCGAGGGTCCGCCGGGGCGGGGCCCCGGGTCCGGCGGAGAGCGTCCGGAGGACCTGCCGGTCCTCCGGAGCATCCCCCGCCGGGGCGGGTCTCGCACGCTCCGGTGCAGGTCAAGGCACGAGGGGACCGTGCCCGGTGAGGAGCGCGAACCCCCGGATTCGAGCTGTGCCGAATTGTGTGAGAGTATTTCCGAGGCCGGGAAGAAAAGCCCGGCCGGGAGTGTTGACTCCAATCGACGGACAAGCGGACGGCCGATGCCGGACGCCCCGACCGAACCTGGCACTGCGAACGCCGGGTATGCTTGATCGTGGTTTGACTGCGTGCGGGTAAGCTAGACCCGCCCCGTGCGGTGCGCCTCGACTTGCACCGCACCACCGCCCCGATGTGGGTGTTCATCCAGCGCGGCCTCAGGCCGCGCGCTCCAGGCTCGTCCTTTCGCAGAAGTGACGTGCCCCGTTCTTCTATCGAAAGGCACGAGTCTTCGTGACCATGCTTGACGCTGTTCTGCCCGAGTTCACCGAGATCACCGAGATCTCCCAGGCCCCGTCCGGGCCGTCCGAGTTCACCCTTCTCGGCCTGCCGAAGCCCCTGGTGACCGGGCTGTCCCGCGCGGGCATCGACAGCCCCTTCCCCATCCAGCGGGCCACGATCCCCGACATTCTCGCCGGGCACGACGTCCTGGGCCGCGGCCAGACCGGCTCCGGCAAGACGCTCGCCTTCGGCCTGCCCATGATGACCCGCATCGCTGGCGCCAAGGCCCGTCCCGGCCGCCCGCTGGCCGTCGTCCTGGTGCCGACCCGCGAGCTCGCCATGCAGGTGACCGACGCGCTCGAGCCGCTCGGCCGTGGCCTGTCGCTGCGCATGAAGACCGTCGTCGGCGGCATGTCCATGGGACGCCAGATCGAGGCGCTGCGCCGCGGCGTCGAGGTCGTGGTGGCCACCCCGGGCCGGCTCACCGACCTCATGCAGCAGGGTGAGTGCACGCTGGACGAGGTCCAGGTGACGATCCTGGACGAGGCCGACCACATGTGCGACCTCGGCTTCTTCCCGGTGGTCAGCGCGATCCTGCAGCAGACCCCGGCCGACAGCCAGCGCCTGCTGTTCTCCGCCACCCTGGACGGCGACGTCGACAAGCTCGTCCGCCGCTTCCTCACCAACCCGGTGACCCACTCCATGGACCCGGCCACCTCCTCGGTCGACACCATGGAGCACCACGTCCTCGAGGTCCACCGCGACGACAAGTTCCCGGTGACCGCCGAGATCGCCAACCGCGAGGGCCGGACGATCATGTTCGTGCGCACCCAGCACGGCGTGGACCGGCTCTGCAAGCAGCTCGCCCAGGTCGGCATCCGCGCCGGCGGCCTGCACGGCGGCAAGCGCCAGAACCAGCGCACCCGCATCCTGTCCGAGTTCAAGGAAGGCGCGATCAACGTCCTGGTCTGCACGGACGTCGCGGCCCGCGGCATCCACGTCGACAACATCAGCCTCGTGCTGCACGTCGACCCGCCCCAGGACCACAAGAGCTACCTGCACCGCGGCGGCCGTACCGCCCGCGCCGGGGAGAAGGGCACCGTCATGACGCTGGTGCTCCCCAACGAGCGTCGCTCCACCGAGTCGATGACCCGTCGCGCCGGCATCAAGCCGTTCCGCATCAAGGCCACCCCGGGCCACCCCCGCCTGGAGGAGGTCGCCGGTGCGCGTACCCCCAGCGGCGAGGCGATCCCGGTCTGGGAGCCCTCGGCCCCGGCCGCCAAGCAGCGTCAGGGCCGTGGCGGTTACGGCAACGGCGGCGGTAACGGCGGGGCCCGTGGCCCGCGCCGCTTCCGCTCCGACCGTCCCGCCCACGGCGCCGAGGGCGGCCAGCCCCGCGAGCGTTCCTTCGGTGACGACCGTCCCGCCGGTGGCGGTGGTTACCGCTCCGAGCGTCCGGCCGGTGGTGGCGGCTACCGTTCCGAGCGTCCCGCCGGTGGCTACCGCGGTGGCGAGCGGCGCGAGCCGTTCCGCGCCGACCGTCCGGCCCCGGCCGGTGGTGGCGGTTACCGTTCCGAGCGTCCCTCGGGCGAGCGCGAGCCCTTCCGCGGCGAGCGTCAGGGCGGCGGCTTCCGCGGTGGCGAGTTCCGCGCCGACGGCCGCGGCTCGGCCCCGCGCAGCGGTGGCAGCCGCTACGGCCGCTGATCGCTGATCCATCGTCGGGACCCCTCGGGGGTCCCGGTACGACCCTTCGAAGGGCCGGTACGGCATCCGCCGTGCCGGCCCTTCGGCGTTCCGCCCCCGGCGGGTGTACCGGCCCTTCGTTCCCGGCCCGGTGGGCGCACGGGCTCAGTGGACGGCCGGCGACCGGTCGGGCCGGTCGAGTCCTGAACGGCCGATCCGCCCCGGTGGGCGCGCGGGCTCAGTGGCCGGCCGGGGCCGGATCGTCGCGCAGCCTGCTGTAGAGGTGGCCGTCACGCCACCGGCCGGCGCGGAACTCCACGGCGCGCAGGACGCCCTCCAGGGTGAAGCCCGCCTTCTCCAGCGACCTCTGCTCCGCGATGTTCTCCGGGTGGGTGGCCGCCTCGATGCGCTGTGCCGGGGTGTGCGTGAACAGGTAGTCGCAGAGCATCGCCTGTGCGCGCCAGCCGATGCCGCGCCCGCGCCGGTCCGGGAGCAGGGCGATGCCGATCTCCCAGTACCGGGAGAGCGCGGACCCGCGTGCCACCCAGCTCATGAAGCCGGCGGTCGTGCCGTCGGCCTCGACGACGAGCCTGCTGTCGTCCGCTCCGAGATAGCCGTCCAGGGCGAAGCGCCTGGCCGGGGCCTGCGCGTCGCGGAACCCGGCCCAGTCCAGGCCGATCAGCCCGGGTTCGGTGCTGAAGCGCCGGAACATGCCGAGGTCGTCCTCGGTCACCGGCCGGAGCCGTACCTCGGGGCTGCTCACCGTAGTGCCTCCTCGGGAACCGCCCGCGGGGGCGTGATCATGTCGACGCCCGGACCATACCTCGCGCGTCCCGGCGGCGCGGAGCGGTCCTCGGGGAGGGGCGGGCCGGATCGTGCGGCCGGGACCGGTCCGTGCAGGTGGCGGCGTACGTCCTCAGGGGGTGGTGGCCGGTGGCCGGGCGCCCGGGCCGGGGAGCACGTCGACGTCGGTCGCGTGCATCGGCCGGTGGCAGACCGAGCAGTGCGGCTCGACGTGGCTGATCTCGCCGCAGGCGTGGTGCCGGTAGAGCACCGGGGGGCCGGCCTCGCCGGCCGTCCAGCGGTCGCCCCAGCGCACCATCGTCAGCAGCAGGTCGCACAGCTCCATGCCCTTGGTGGTGAGCGTGTACTCGTGACGCGGGGGCCGGCTGGAGTACTCGGTGCGCTCCAGGACGCCTTTCTCGACCAGCCACCTGAGCCGTTCGGCGAGCACCTTGCGCGAGATGCCCAGGCTCTGCTGGAGCCGTTCGAAGCGGGTGATGCCGACGTAGACGTTCCGCAGGATCAGCGGTGACCACGGCTCGCCGATGACGTCCAGGGTGCGGGCGATCGAGCAGGCCATGTCACCGAACGGGGTTCGCTGCATGATGACAGTCTAAGGGAAGGGTTTCCTCAGGGAACTGTCTCCGGTCGCGGCCCCTGCACGTTCCTTTCGGAAGCTCGGTCGGGACGGCATGTGGATCACATGTTGACGATCTAGATCCAGTCGTCATCATGGGCTTATATCCCCTCATGTCGAGTCATGTCAGTGTCCCTGTCATCCCCGTCGTTCCCGTCGTCCCCGCTCGTCGCGGCCCCGGGGCCGGGCCCCCTCCGCCGGGCCGCCCGCACGGCCGGCCGACGCGCCGGAGCTGGTCGAGACGTCCGAGATAAGAGGATCAATGCGCCGCTCGTGGTTCGGCCCCCGCACGTCCGCCCACCTTCGTCTCGTCGTCCCGCGGGCCCTGGCCGCCCTCCTGGTCGCGGCGACGACCCTGCCCATGACGTCCCCGGTGTCCGCGGCGTCCGTCGCGTCCGCCACCGCCGTCCGCTCCCCGGCCGGTACGACCGCCGCGCAGAGCTACCGCGTCCTGCAGCTCAACCTCTGTCACAGCGGGGTCAACACCTCCTGTTTCAACGGTGAGAACACCGTCCGGGAGGCGCTGGACGTCATCGGCGCCAGGCAGCCGCAGGTGGTCACGCTGAACGAGATCTGCCGCGCGGACCTGGCCCGGCTGGCCTCCGCGATGGGCGACGGCCACCGGGTGTTCGCCCCCGCGCTGCGTCCCGACGGCACGCCGGTCCGCTGCGTCGACGGCGACGAGTACGGCAACGGGATCGTCTTCCGGGCCACCGGGGCGACGAACTTCTCCGGCGTCCACGCCACCCAGGACGGCGGGAGCGAGAGGCGCGTCTACGTGTGCGCCGAGTTCGCCGACCTGACCGGCTGCACCACCCACCTGTCGACCACGGGCACCGTCGCGATGGCGCAGTGCAAGGCGACCGTCGCCCTGCTGCGCGACAGGGGCGCGGCCACGAGACCGACCTTCCTGGCGGGGGACATGAACATGAAGTACGCCCCACTGTTCGGGCAGAACGTCCAGAACTGCAACTCCGCGCCCTTCTTCCGCAAGGGGGACGGGGACGTCCAGCACGTCTTCGCGGCGAGCATGGGCTTCGAGCGCACCGACGTCATCCCCATGCGGTACACCGACCACCCCGCGCTGCTCGTCACCCTGACCCGGCCCTGAACCGGCCCCCACGCGGCCCGCGGACGGGACGTCCCGGGACCGCGACCGAACCGTTCTCACCCGTCCGCGGGGACGCGCTCCCGTACCCGCGGGGGAGCGGTGCTGCCGCGCGGGGTGAGGCGGGCGGCCTCCTCCTCGTGCGGGCCGGGGTCCTGGCCGGAGACCAGCGAGAGCAGCCGGCGGGCGGCGTGCGCGCCGTAGGCGGCGATGTCGCGGCTCAGGGCGGTGAGCGGGGGGCGGACGACCTGGCAGAGCGGGGAGTCGTCCCAGGCGACGACGGACAGGTCTCCGGGGACGTCCAGGCGCAGCTCCTGGGCGGCGGACAGCCCGGCGACGGCCATGATGTCGTTGTCGTAGACGATGGCGGTGGGCCGGTCCGGGGAACTGAGCAGCCGCCGGGTGGCGCGGGCCCCCTCCTCGCCCGTGTAGTCGGTGTGCACGGTCACGTACTCGGCGACGCCCTCGCACGCCTCGGTGAAGGCGCGGTCGCGCAGCACGGTGTGGACCAGGCGCGGCAGGCCGGCGACCCTGGCGATCCTGCGGTGGCCCAGGGCCAGCAGGTAGCGCACGGTCTCGCGGACGGGGCGGTCGTCGTCGGACCAGACCGGGAGCAGCGGCCCCGCCCCGGAGGGATGGCCGATCACCACGGCGGGCAGTCCCAGCGACGCGAACGCGGCCGGGCGGGGGTCGTCCACGTGCAGGTCGACCAGGATGGCGCCGTCGATGCGGCCCTCGCCCCACCAGCGGCGGTAGATCGCGACCTCCTGGTCGTGGTCGGCGGCCATCTGCAGCATGAGCGCGTACGAACGGTCCGACAGCTCGCCCTCGATGCCGCTGATCAGCTCCATGAAGAACGGCTCCACGCCGAGCGTGCGGGCCGGGCGGCACACGGCCAGGCCGACGGCGCGGGCGTGCGCGCCGTTCAGGGCGCGGGCCGCGCTGCTGGGACGCCAGCCGATCTCCTCGGCGATCGCCAGGATCCGGGCCCGGGTGCTCGCGGACACCCCGGGCTGCCCGTTGAGCGCGTACGACACGGCCCCCTTGGACACCCCGGCCTGCCGGGCGACGTCCGCGATCGTCGGTCTTCTCATGATCCCCCCGTCGACGATTGGAGCGATTGTAACTGAACCGGTCCAGTGTTCTATTGACAGGGCCGACACATGGACTTTACGGTCTCGATACTTATCCGGTTCAGCAAGCGCATGCGGTCGCGTCTGGTCGGTTGGGAGCGCTCCCATGCTGGAGAGGAGAACTGTCCAATGCGGATTCGACGAAGGTTCGCGGTCCTCGGGACGGCGGCCTGCCTGGCCGCCGCCGGATGCAGCGGGGGTTCCACCACGCCGTCGGCCCCCTCGGGGGCGCCCCCGGCGTCGGGCGGTGCCGGGGCCCCCTCGGCCCCTGCGGGTCCGGGCGCGGCGGACGCCGCGTTCCCGCGCAACGAGACCCTGTACACCAGCGGCACCCAGTGGGGTCCCCCGGCCAACTGGAACCCGCTGCGCACCTGGGACTCGGCCACCGGCACCAAGGGACTCGTCTACGAGACCCTCTTCCTGTACGACCCCCAGAACGACACCTTCACCCCCTGGCTGGCCGAGAGCGGCACCTGGACCGGTGAGGACACCTACGAGCTCAAGCTCAGGCAGGGTGTGACCTGGGCCGACGGCAAGCCGTTCACCGCCGACGACGTGGTCTTCACCGTCGAGCTCGGCAAGATGAAGACCGTCCCCTACGCCAACCTGTGGGGCTGGCTGGAGAAGGCCGAGGCGGTCGACCCGAACACGGTCAGGTTCACCTTCTCCAAGGCCAACCACCAGCAGTGGGCCAACTGGGTCTACAACAACGCGATCGTCCCCAAGCACATCTGGCAGGGCCGCTCCGAGGACGACGTGATGAACGGCGTCAACGAGAAGCCGGTCGGCACCGGGCCGTACGCCTACCACAGCCACGACCAGGACCGGATGGCCTGGGTCAAGCGGGACGGCTGGTGGGCCACCAAGGCGCTGGGCAAGGACGTCAAGCCGAAGTACGTCGTCGACATCGTCAACTCCAGCAACGAGGTGGCGATGGGCCTGCTGCTGCAGAAGGGCCTCGACCTCAGCAACAACTTCCTGCCCGGCGTGGCCAACCTGGTCAAGGGCGACTTCGGCATCCAGACGTACTTCCCCGAGCCGCCGTACATGCTCTCGGCCAACACCGCCTTCCTGGTCCCCAACACGAAGAGGAAGCCGCTGGACGACCCGGCCTTCCGCAAGGCCATCGCCAACGCCATCGACACCAAGAAGATCGTCGAGGGCGTCTACGGCAACCTCGTCAAGGCCGCGAGCCCCACCGGCCTGCTGCCGCAGTGGGACAAGTACGTCGACCAGGCCGTGGTGAGCGAGAAGGGGTTCTCCTTCGACACCGCCAAGGCCAAGAAGCTGCTGGCCGACGCCGGGTACAAGGACCGCGACGGCGACGGGCTCGTGGAGAACAAGGACGGCTCCAAGGCGTCCCTGAAGCTCATCGTCCCGGCCGGGTGGACCGACTGGATGGAGGCGAGCCGGGTCATCGCCGAGGGCGCCAAGGCCGCAGGGATCGACCTCACCGCCGACTTCCCCGACTTCAACGCGCTGGTCGACCAGCGCTCCTCCGGCAAGTTCGACCTGGTGCTCAACAACGAGCGGCAGCTGTCGAACACCCCCTGGATGTACTACGACTACATCTTCCAGCTCCCGGTGAACAAGCAGCAGAACACCGTCAACTTCGGCCGGTACGAGAACAAGAAGGCCTGGGACCTCGTCCAGGAGCTCGACGGCAAGAAGGTCGACGACGTCGAGGGCATGAAGAAGGTCACCTCCGAGATCCAGAAGATCCAGCTCGACGACCTGCCGGTGATCCCCCTCTGGTACAACGGCCTGTGGGCCCAGACCAGCACCGCGGTCTGGACGAACTGGCCCTCCTCGGCCCCCGGCACCCCCAAGAGCCCGCCGACCATGTGGCGCAACTGGCTGGAGCTGGGCGGCGTGCTGACGCTGACCGAGATCAAGCCGGCCGGGGGCTGACCCCGCGATCCTCGCCCCCTCCCGCGCCCGGCGCGCGGGAGGGGGCCCATCTCGCCGATTCTGGAGGATCGCGTGCGACGTTACTTCGGCCGGAAACTGCTGGTCTACGGGCTGACCTTCCTGGTGGCCGTCACCGTCAACTGGATGATCCCGCGCTTCATGCCGGGCGACCCGGTGCAGAGCATGCTGTCGCGGGCCAACGTGTCCCAGCCGGCCGCGGTGGAGGCGATGCGCGCCCACTACACCGCACTGTTCGGCCTCGACCTGCCTTTGTGGCAGCAGTACGGCAACTTCTGGGCCGCGCTGTTCCGGGGGGACCTGGGGATCAGCATCTGGGTGTTCCCCACCCCGGTGACCGACCTCATCATGCGGGCGGTGCCGTACACGCTGGCGCTGCTCATCCCGTCGATCCTGCTGAGCTGGTGGGCGGGCAACAGGTTCGGCGCCTTCGCGGCCCGGCGCAAGTGGCTCGACAACACCGCGCTGCCCATCGGGTACGTGCTGACCGCCACCCCGTACATGTGGCTGGCCATCCTGCTGGCCTGGGGGCTGGGCGTGGTGGCCGGGATCTTCCCCGTCTCGGGCGGCTACAGCTTCTCGATGCGGCCCAACTGGTCGTGGGAGTTCGTCGGGAACCTGGCGCTGCACTGGTTCCTGCCGTTCGCCTCGCTGTTCCTGGTCGCGTTCGGCGGCTGGGCCATCGGCATGCGCAACATGATCATCTATGAGCTGGAGGCGGACTACTCCACCTACCTCGCCTCGCTCGGCGCGCCGCGCAGGCTCATCCGCCGCTACGCGTTCAGGAACGCGGTGCTGCCGCAGATCACCGGCCTGGCCCTGCAGCTGGGCGTGCTGGTGGCCGGGGCGCTGGTCACCGAGATCGTCTTCTCCTATCCGGGGCTGGGCCACCTGATCCTCAAGGCGATCCAGAACCAGGACTTCTTCCTGCTCCAGGGTGCCTTCCTGTTCATCGTGGTGGGCGTGCTGGTCGCCAACTTCGTCATCGACATCGTCTACGTCCTGGTCGACCCGCGTACCAGGATCGGCATGGGAGGGGAGGCGACGTGACGGCCGTTCCCGCGCGACGGCGCGAGGGCCTGTACTTCGCGGTCCGCAACGGCAAGCTGCTGGCCGGCCTGGCCGTGCTGGTCCCGCTGCTGCTCCTGGCCGCGGCGGCCCCGCTGCTCGGCGGCCAGGACCCCAACGCCTACGTCGCCGCCCCGGCCTCGCCGCCCTCGGCGCAGAACTGGTTCGGCACCACCATGTTCGGCCAGGACATCTTCGCCCAGTTCGTCTACGGGCTGCGCTCCACCTTCATCGTGGGGGCGCTCGGCGGCGGGCTGGCCGCGATCATCGGCATGACGATCGGCTTCACCGCCGGGTACCGGGGCGGGATCGTCGACGAGGTGCTGAACATGCTCACCAACATCGTCCTGGTGCTGCCGGCGCTCGCGGTGCTGCTGATCGTCAACGCCTACCTCGGCGTGCGCAGCGTGGGCGTGCAGGCGCTGTTCATCGGCCTGACCTCCTGGCCGTGGGCGGCCAGGGCCATCAGGGCCCAGACCTTCTCGCTGCGCTCGCGCGACTTCGTGGACCTGGCCAGGCTCAGCGGGGTGCGCACCTGGAAGATCATCGCTCGCGAGATCGCGCCCAACATGAACTCGTACCTCTTCATGACCTTCATCCTGCTGTTCGGCGGGTCGATCCTGATCGCGGCCTCGCTCGACTTCATCGGGCTCGGGCCCAGCCAGGGCATCTCGCTCGGCCTGATGCTCAACAACGCGGCCCGCTGGAGCGCCCTGCACCTGGGGATGTGGTGGTGGTTCATCCCGCCCGGCGCCGGGATCACCGCGATCGTCGGCGCCCTGTACGTGATGAACGTCGGCCTGGACGAGGTCTTCAACCCCCGGCTGAGGGAGCTGTAGTGGAGGAGAGCACATGACCCTGAGCGTGCGCGACCTGAGGGTCCACTACAGGACCCTGCGCGGTGAGGTGAAGGCCCTCGACGGCGTCGGCTTCGACGTCGCCGACGGCGAGATCCTCGGCCTGGCGGGCGAGTCCGGGTGCGGCAAGACGACCCTGGGCAAGAGCCTGATCAGGATGGACGGCCGGATGCGGCTGGCCGGGGGCACCGCCGAGCTGGACGGCGAGGAGCTGCCGATCGGCGACGACCGCCGGATGAACCGCTTCCGCTTCGCCAGGGTGTCGCTCATCCCGCAGTACTCGATGAGCGCGATGAACCCCACCCGGAAGATCGGGAAGATGGTCGGCGAGCTGCTCGCCTCCCGAGGCGAGAAGCTGGACCTCGCCGAGCTGGAACGCCGCCTGGACCTGGTGGAGCTCCCGCGCGACGTGCTCGGGCGCTACCCGATCGAGCTGTCCGGCGGGATGAAGCAGCGGATGGTGATGGTCATCTCCACCCTGCTCGACCCGTCCCTGCTGATCGCGGACGAGATCACCTCCGCGCTCGACGTGTCCACCCAGAAGGCCGTGGCCAGGACCCTGGTGGAGTTCCGGGACCGCGGCTTCGTCCGCAGCATGATCTTCATCACCCACGACATCTCGCTGACCTACCAGATCGCCGACACGATCATGATCATGTACGCCGGGAAGCTGGCCGAGAAGGCCCCGGCGGGCGTGATCGTCAGCGAGCCGCGCCACCCGTACACCCGGATGCTCATCTCCTCGCTGCCCGAGGTCGGTGTCCGGCACGCCGAGCGCAGGCTGTCGGGCATCCCCGGCAGGCCGCCCTCGCTGCTCGACCCGCCCACGGGCTGCCGGTTCCGGGACCGCTGCCCGCTGGCCTTCGAGCGGTGCGCCGAGGAACCCCCGCCGATCGAGGTCGCCCCCGGCCACCACGTCGCCTGCTGGAAGGCCTGACATGCCCGCGCCGAGCCCGTACGCGCCCGCAGGAGTGAGACGATGCTGAGCCTCGAAGGGGTCACCAAGACCTACCGGGTCGGTGCCTTCGGCACCTCCACCCTCACCGCCGTCGACGACGTGAGCCTCGACCTGGCACCGGGGGAGGTGGTCTCCCTCATCGGCGAGAGCGGCAGCGGCAAGACGACCCTCGGCAAGGCGGTCCTCGGGCTGCTCTCCCCGACGAAGGGAAGGATCACCCTCGACGGCGAGCGGGCCAGGCCGGGCAAGGCGTACTACCGGCACGTGCAGGGCGTCTTCCAGGACCCGTTCAGCTGCTACAACCCGGTCTTCAAGGCCGACCGGGTGCTCGCGATGATCAGGAACGAGTACTTCCCCGGCGTCGCCGACTCCGAGTGGCAGGGCAGGATCGAGACCTCTCTCAAGGACGTCGGCCTCGACCCCGGCCAGATCCTGGGCCGCTACCCGCACCAGCTCAGCGGCGGCCAGCTGCAGCGCCTGCTGATCGCCAGGGCGCTGCTGCTCGACCTGCGGTACCTGGTCGCCGACGAGATCACCAGCATGCTGGACGCGTCCACCAGGATCGACGTGCTCAACCTGCTCGCCGACCTCAAGGCGCGCGGGCTGGGCGTGCTGTTCGTCACCCACGACCTGTCGCTGGGCAACTACATCAGCGAGCGGGCCGTGGTGCTCTACCGGGGGCGGGTCGTCGAGTCGGGCTCGACCGCGGCCGTCTTCGGCAACCCCCTGCACCCGTACACGATCAGGCTGCTGTCGTCGGTGCCGAGGCTGACCGCGCGGTGGGGCGGCGAGGAGGACACCGGGTCCGCCGAGGTGCCCGAGCCGGACGACCGGAAGGGGGCCTCCGCGCTGGTGGAGGCCGAGCCCGGCCATCTCGTCCGGCGCGCCGACGCCGGGACCGCATCGCTGAGGAGCGCGAGTTGAGCACCGAGCCGAGCACCGGGTTGAGCACCGGGTTGAGCACCGAGCCGAGCACCGGGTTGAGCACCTACCGTCCGCTGCACGACGGGTGGACCCTGCGCCAGGTGGACGGGGACGTCTCCGGCGTCCCGGCCACGGTGCCGGGGTGCGTGCACACCGACCTGCTGGCCGCCGGGCTCATCGAGGACCCCTACCTGGACGACAACGAGAACCGGCTGACCTGGATCGGCCGCTCGGCCTGGGAGTACGAGACGGTCTTCGACTGGCACGACGACGGGCACGAGCGCGCCGACCTGGTCTGCGAGGGCCTGGACACCGTCGCCACGGTCGAGCTCAACGGGGTACGGGTCGCGTCCACGGCCAACCAGCACCGCTCCTACCGGCTGCCCGTGCGCGAGCTGCTGCGCGAGGGCGGCAACACGCTGCGGGTCCGCTTCGACTCCCCGGTGGCCTACGCCGAGGCACGCCGTGCCGAGCTGGGGGAGCGGCCCGGTGCCTACGAGGCGCCGTACCAGTTCATCCGCAAGATGGCCTGCAACTTCGGCTGGGACTGGGGACCGGCCGTGGTCACCTCCGGCGTCTGGCGGCCGATCGGGCTGCACTCGTGGAGCGGGACCCGGCTGGCCGGGGTCCGGCCGCTGGTGCGCACCGACGGGCCGGACGGCCTGGTCGAGGTGCACGTCACCCTTGAGCACTCCGGCGGGCCCTCGTCGCCCGGTGGGACTCCGGTGGTCGTGACGGCCTCGGTCGCGGGCGTCCGGTGCGAGGTGCGGCCGGCGCCGGGCGAGCGCGAGGCCGTCCTGACGCTGCGGGTCCCGGACGCGGAGCGCTGGTGGCCGCGCGGGTACGGCGCCCCGCACCGCCACGAGCTCACGGTCGGCCTCGGCGACGAGACGCCCGAGACGCCCGGGAGGTCCCAAGAAGGCGGGGAGCGGTGGAGGGGCCTGATCGGTTTCCGCGACGTGCGGCTGGACCGGGCCGACGACGCCTTCAGTCTGGTCGTCAACGACGTGCCGGTGTTCGTGCGCGGCGTCAACTGGATTCCCGACGACTGCTTCCCGTCCCGGATCACCCGCGAGCGGCTGGCCGAGCGCTTCGGCCAGGCCGTCGGCGCGAACGTCAACCTGCTGCGGGTCTGGGGCGGCGGCCTGTACGAGAGCGAGGACTTCTACGACCTGGCCGACGAGCTGGGCCTGCTCGTCTGGCAGGACTTCCCGTTCGCCTGTGCGGCCTACCCCGAGGAGGAGCCCTTCGCCTCCGAGGTCGAGGCCGAGGCGCGCGAGAACGTCGCCCGGCTGGCCTGGCGTCCCTCGCTGGCGCTGTGGTGCGGCAACAACGAGGTGCTGGAGGGACACGCCGACTGGGGCTGGCGCGACAGCCTGGGCGAGCGCACCTGGGGGGCGGGTTTCTTCCACGACCTGCTTCCCGCGGTCGTGGCCGGGCTGGACCCCACCCGTCCCTACTGGCCGGGCAGCCCCTACTCCGGCGACCCCGACCTGCCGCCCAACGACCCCTCGCGCGGCACCCTGCACATCTGGGACGTGTGGAACCGCGAGGACTACACCCGCTACGGCGACTACCGGCCCCGCTTCGTGGCCGAGTTCGGCTTCCAGGGCCCGCCGGTGCACGCCACGCTGCGCGCCGCCGTCAGCGGGGAGCTGGCCCCGGACGCGCCCCTGGTGCTGCACCACCAGAAGGCGCACGAGGGCAACGCCAAGCTGCTGCGCGGCCTGGGCGAGCACCTGCCCGCACCGGGCGCCTACGACGACTGGCACTACCTGACCCAGCTCAACCAGGCCAGGGCGGTCGTCCACGGCATCGAGCGCTTCCGCGCGCTGGCCCCGTACTGCTCGGGCACGATTCTGTGGCAGCTCAACGACTGCTGGCCGGTCACCTCCTGGTCGGCCGTCGACGGCGCCGGGCGGCGCAAGCCGCTGTGGTACGCGCTGCGCCGCGTCTACGACGACCGGCTGCTGAGCGTCGTCGACGGCGCCGTGGTCGTGATCAACGACGGCCCGCAGCCGTGGGCGGGCGAGCTGGAGCTGCTGCGGCTCGGCCTGGACGGCGAGCCGCTGGCCAAGGAGACGTCCGTCGTCGAGGTGGGCCCCCGTTCGGTGGCCACGATCCCGCTGCCCGGCCCGGTCGCGGTCCCGGGCGATCCCGCGGCCGAGCTGCTGCTGGCCCGGCTGGGCGACCGGCGCGCGGTCTCGTTCTTCGCCGAGGACACCCGGGTCGCCTTCCCGGCCGCGGCCCACCGTACCGAGGTGACCCCGGTGCGGGGCGGTCTGGACGTCACCGTCACGGCCGTGACCCTCCTGCGCGAGCTGGCGCTGTTCCCCGACCGTCTCGACCCGGCCGCCTCGGTCGATGACATGCTGGTGACGCTGCTCCCCGGGGAGAGCGTCACCTTCCACGTCGCCACCGAACGCGCGCTCGACCCGGCCGCGCTCGTCACCCGCCCGGTCCTGCGCTGCGTCAACGACTGAACGGCCCGCCCGGCCCGCCCGGGGCGCGGCCCCGTGTCCGGTCACCGGGCGGCCCCGGATCACCGGCGGGGCCGCCCGATCGGCGGACCTGCGGCGTCCCGGAGCGTGGACCCGCACACGCGGAGGCCGGGCGGCCCGTTAGGCTTGACGCGCACATCCGACGACGCCGAGAGAGATCATGAAGACCTTCGAAGAGCTGTACGCCGAGCTGTCCGAAAAGGCGCGCACCCGGCCCGAGGGCTCGGGCACCGTGGCCGCGCTGGACGCCGGGGTCCATGCCATCGGCAAGAAGGTCGTGGAGGAGGCCGCCGAGAGCTGGATGGCGGCCGAGCACGAGTCGAACGAGCGGGCGGCCGAGGAGATCTCCCAGCTCCTCTACCACGTGCAGGTCCTCATGATCGCCAAGGGGATCGGGCTGGACGAGGTCTACAAGCATCTGTGAGCCGGTGCGCCCGGCTCCGGTCTCGCAGGCAGATCCCGTCCACACCTAAGGAAACCCGTCATGCTCCGTCTCGCCGTACCCAACAAGGGCGCCCTCACCGAGGGTGCCCAGACGATCCTCAAGGAAGCCGGATACCGGGCCCGCAAGGACAGCAAGGAGCTCGTGGTCGTCGACCCGGAGAACTCCTGCGAGCTGTTCTTCCTGCGTCCCAAGGACATCGCCGTCTACGTCGGCGAGGGCACCCTGGACGCCGGGATCACCGGCCGTGACATGCTGCACGACTCCGGGGCGCAGGTGGAGGAGCTCATCCCGCTCGGCTTCGGCCGCTCCACCTTCCGCTTCGCCGCCAACCCCGGCGACTTCGACTCCGTCGCCGACCTCAAGGGCAGGCGCATCGCCACCGCGTACGCGGGCCTGCTGGAGTCCTACCTCGCCGAGCGGGGCGTCGAGGCCCGGGTGATCAAGCTGGACGGCGCGGTCGAGACCGCCATCCGGCTCGGCGTGGCCGACGCCGTGGCCGACGTCGTGGAGACCGGCACCACGCTGCGCAACATCGGCCTGGAGGTCTTCGGCGAGCCGATCGCGCAGTCCGAGGGTGTGCTGATCAAGCAGGTCGGCGCGGCCGAGACGCCCGGCCTGCGCCAGCTCATCCGCCGCCTGCAGGGCGTGCTGATGGCGCGCGACTACGTGATGATGGACTACGACATCCGCGCCGAGCGGATCGAGGAGGCCATCACGCTCACCCCCGGCATGGAGGGCCCGACGGTCTCCCCGCTGCACCGGGAGGGCTGGGTCGCGGTCCGCGCCATGGTGCCGCGCAAGGGACACCAGCAGATCATGGACGAGCTCTCGGAGATCGGCGCCAAGGCCATCCTGGTGACCGCCATCTTCGCCTGCCGCGTCTGACGCTTCGCGTCCGACCCGACGCGACCCGTCCGGCCCGTCGCATCCGGCGCGCCGTGCCGGGCACGACCGGGCCGGTGACGCCCGGCCCGGCGCGTCCGGCCCGGTGGCGACCGGGTCCAGAAGGGCTCAGGAGGACTCAGGAGGACAGGGCCGCGGCCTCCTCGGCCTCGATCTGCTCGTTCCACTCGCGCTTGGAGGAGCGCCACGCCTCGTCGTCGCGGCCCAGCCGCCAGTAGCCCGAGATGGACAGCCGCGACAGCGGGATGCCGCGCTCGGTGCGCAGGTGGCGCCTGATGTCGCGGACGGCACCGGCCTCGCCGTGCACGAAGGCGTGCACGACGCCGTCGGGGAAGTCGAGCTCGCGGACCGCCGTGACCAGCGCCTCGCCGTACGGGGCGTCCCCCCGGTGCAGCCAGACGATCTTCACGTCGCCGGGGGAGTCGAGCCGCTGCTCCTCCTCGGGACCGGCGACCTCGATGAAGGCCCAGGCCGGGGCCCCGGCGGGCAGGTGCTCCAGGGCGACGGCGATGGCCGGCAGCGCGCTCTCGTCACCGGCGAGCAGGTGCCAGTCGGCCTCGGGGTCCGGGGTGTACGCGCCACCGGGGCCGAAGAAGTGCAGCTCGTCGCCGGGCCGGGCCCGGTCGGCCCACGGCCCGGCGAGGCCGCTGTCGCCGTGGTGGACGAAGTCGATCGTCAGCTCGCCCGCCTCGGCGTCCCAGCGGCGGACGGTGTAGGTGCGGGTGGTGGGCCACTGCTCGCGGGGCAGGTCGCGGCGGACGGCATCCATGTCGAACGGCTGCGGGTAGCTCACCCCGGCCGGGGCGAACAGCAGCTTCACGTAGTGGTCGGTGTACTCGTCGGCGCTGAAACCGGCCAGGCCCTCACCGCCGAGCACCACCCGGATCATGTGCGGGGTGAGCCGTTCGGTGCGCAGGACCCGGCCGGTCGTCACCTTCCGCGCGGGGCGTTCAGCCTTGTCGTCTGCCATGTGGTCACTCCCGGGGGTACGAGTTAGGTAAGCCTAAGTCTCACCTTACGTCACCGGAGGGTGGCGACGGCCTTGACGGCCTGGTCGACCTGCTCGGGGGTGGTGACGATCCCGGGACCGAAGCGCAGGTAGACCTCCCGGTAGGGGGTGACGCTGGTGACGATCCGGTGCTCCCTGCGCAGCCTGCCCGCGGCGGCCGGGGCGTCCACGCCGTCGATCTCGCAGCAGACCAGCCCGGCCGACAGCTCGGGGGAGACCGGGGTGACCAGCCGCACGTTGGGCAGGGCGGCCAGTCCCGCCTTGAGCCGGGTGGCCTGCTCGGTGATCCTGGCGGCCACCCGTTCCCTGCCGATCGCCCGGTGGAAGCCGAACGCCTCGCTCAGCGCCCAGCGGTGCTCGAAGCTGTGGTAGCCGCCCGGGGTGGCGACCAGCCCGCCCGGCCCGTACGGCCGGTACGAACGCCCGGCCTCGTCGCCGGCCTGGAGGTCGAGCCTGCCGGAGAAGGTGGGGATCACCGGGAGCATCGCGTCCCAGGCCCGTCCCCGTCCCCACAGCACGCCGGTGCCCCGGGGGCCGAACAGCCACTTGTGGGTGCCCGCGACCAGGAAGTCGCAGCCCAGCTCCGCGGCCTCGTCGGCCACGGCGCCGAGGCCGTGCACCCCGTCCACGCAGAGCAGCGCCCGGTCGGCGGCGTCCCTGTCCCGGTTGGCCTCGGCGATCATGTCGGCGATCGCCCTGACCGGTGTCCGCACCCCGGTGCCCGAGTGCACCCAGGTGATCGCCACCACCCGGGTCCTGGGGCCGAGCCCGGCCTTGAGCCGGGAGACGATCTCGGCGGCCGAGGCCGTGGCCGGGTCGTCGTACAGGCGGACCCTGCGCACCGGGGCGCCGGTCCTGGCGGTGAGCAGCCGCAGGCTCTCGTGGGTGGCGTAGAAGTCGTGCTCGGTGGTGAGCACGTCCTGGCCCGGCAGCAGCCGCATGCCGCCGTAGAGCAGGCCGAGGCCCATCGTGGTGCTGTCGGTCAGCGCCACGTCGGGGGCGTCGGCGCCCAGGTAGGCCGCGGCGGCCTCGCGCACGGCGTCCTCCCGGTCCTCGCCGTGCAGGTAGGCGTCGGTGTCGGTGTCCAGGCCGCGCCGGTGCTCCTCGATGGCCCGCCGCACCGGTGCCGGGTGGGCGGCCAGCACGTAGGCGGCGAACTGGGCGTGGGAGGGGTCGAGCGGGAACTGGGCGCGTACCGACTCCCAGTCCTGGGGGTCGAAGGGCGGCGGCCGCCTCCCGGTCGCGGGGTCGGGGGGAGGGGAGGCGGCGTCGGAGGTGCAGCCGGTCAGCGCGGCCCCGGCCAGCGCCCCCGCGCCCAGCAGCCCGGCCCCGAGCAGCCCGCGCCGTCCGACGCCAGGTCCCTGATGGTCCATGCCGTGCCCCTGTCGCCCCGCCCGCGGCCCCGATCGCCGTCCTGACCGTGACCTTCTGCCCTGTACGCCCCTTCCTATCGGGATCATGCGCGCCTGCCAAGGGGCGCCGTAATGAATCTACAACGTAAAGGCGCCGACACGGTGAAACGACGGGCGCGGGCGATGGAGCGTTCCGGAGGGTCAGTGGCGCATGGCCGCGACCTGGCGGATCAGGTCGGCGACCCGGACGACGCCCATGCAGCGGCCGACCTCGTCGGTGACGACCAGGTCGTCGTAGACGCGCTCGGCGTCCCGGCCCGCGACCTGCATGGCCGCGATCACCGGGGTGGTCCTGGGGACCGTGCGGGCCGGGTCGGCCAGCCGTCCGGCCGGCTTCCTGCCGTGCAGGGCGTGGCCGAAGCGGCCGGCGATGGAGAGCAGGAAGCGGCTGCGGTCGAGGCTGCCCGTGGGGCGCTGGTACTCGTCGACGAGGATCACGCTGGTGATCGACGGCTCGCCGCCGAAGGCGTTGACCACGGCCTCGGCGCTCGCCTCCTGCGGGAGGGTGACCGCGGGGAGCAGGAACTCCTGGACGCGCGGGCCGAGCGCGGCCCCCGCCGCCTTCGGCTCGACGACGGGCAGCGGCACGCGCACGCGGCCGGACGGGCCCGGGGTCAGCAGCGGCCCGTGCGCCAGCCGTACCCCCCAGCCGCGGACCGCGGCGAGCTGCGCCTCGTCGTTCACCCCGGGGGCCAGCACGTGCGCCCCCGTTCCGCGGGCGAGGGCGGCCAGGCCCTCGCCGATCGCGGCGCGGCGCGGGTCGCGGGCCGCCTGGGCGACCAGGTCGCGGGAGAGCACCGCCAGGTACGGCACCGCGTCGGCGAGCAGGTCCAGCGGGATGTGGCCGCAGCCCAGCTCGCCCACCGCGATGAGGTAGCCGATGGCGCGCAGGCCGTCCAGCCCGGTGAGCAGGGAGCCGCGCTCGAACTGCGCGAAGTCGCCGCGCACGGTGAGGATCACCTCGCGGGGACGCCGGCCGGACGCGCGCAGGGCCTCGTGCAGCGGTGCCAGCGCAGCCGATCCGCCGATGACCGCGGACGTCGGCAGGGTCAGCAGCAGCGGGAGCGGGACGTCGCCCCCGGCCAGGGCGCGTACCGTCTCGACGGTGGAGGAGATGTTCCCCCGGTGCCCGCCGTCGGCCTGGAGCGCGATGACGCCCCCGGTGTCGAGGTCGACGACGGGTGTGACGCCCGCCGGGGCCGCTCCCGGCGTCCCCGCCGGGGCCCCGGCGGGTGCCGTCAGGGGCGGCGCGGGGGTGTGCGGGACGGTGTGCGCTCTGGTCGTCACGTTCAGATCATGGAGCATCCCTTACCGTCACGAAAGTGACGCACAGTTATGTTCACCGATATTTCGCCATCCGTTGTGATCGTTCGGTGAGATCGCGGGCTCGCCGGGGCGCCCGGTAGTGTCTCGTTCCATGACGTCGCGACCGGCCAAGGGGGGAGGCCGCTGGGTCTCGGTGGCACCCGAGCGGCTCAACCGCTGGATCGACGGCTTCGTCGACCGGCACGGCCCGCCGGAGGTGACGGCCTCGCCCGGCGTGGTGCGGCTGGCGGGCGCGGACGGCGCGGTGGCCGAGTGCCAGGTGCCCTTCCCGCCGCTGACCGGCTCCGGGGGCGGGCCGCTGGGCCGGCTGGTCACCCACGTGCGCACCGAGCGCAGGATCGGCGTGCTGCTGGTGCGGCTGGGCGGTCACGCGGCCGGGATCTTCCAGGGGGAGGAGCTGGTCTCCTCCAAGGTCGGCTCGCGGCAGGTGCACGGACGCAGCGCCGCGGGCGGCTGGTCCCAGCGCCGCTTCGCCCGGCGCAGGGAGAAGCAGGTGGACCAGGCGCACGAGGCCGCGGCCGAGGTGGCGCTGCGGATCCTGGTCCCGTACGTGGACGGGCTGGAGGCGGTGGTGCTGGGCGGTGACCGGCGGGCGGTGGACGCGCTGCGGCCCGACCGCAGGCTGGCGCCGGTCTTCGCGCTGGAGGCCGAGCCCTTCCTGACCGTCCCGGACCCGCGGCTGGTGGTGCTCAAGGACACCCCGGCCCAGTTCCGCGCGGTCCGCATCCGGGTGACCGACCCCGCCTAGCCCTCGCCCGGCCGGGTCCGCACCGGGACGACCGGTCCCGTAGGGCCGGGGCCGCGCGGGGACGGCCGGTTCCGCGTGATCGGGCCGTGTCCGGGTGAGGGCCACCATCGACCGTCCGGGTGAGGTCCTCCATCAATGGAGGAGAAGAGGGCCGGTGACGCGCCGTACACTGATCGGTATGCGCACTCCCGATTGACCGTCGTCCGACGAAGGCGAGACGGCCGAGCCGAGAGCCGGGAGACACAGGGCGCGGCGGGTTCGGCCACAGTGAAGCGGACCTGTGTATTTCCTGCTGGGAGTGTTCTCCAACCATGATCGTAGCTTCTGACATCGAGCTGAGGGCCGGCGCGCGGCTGCTCATCGAGGGTGCCTCGTTCCGGGTCAACCCGGGCGACAAGATCGGGCTCGTCGGCCGCAACGGGGCCGGCAAGACGACGCTGACCCGGGTGCTCGCCGGGGAGGGGATGCCCGCGAGCGGCACGGTCTCCATCACCGGCGAGGTCGGCTACCTGCCCCAGGACCCCCGTACCGGTGACCTGCACGTGCTGGCCCGCGACCGGATCCTGTCGGCCCGCGGGCTCGACCAGGTGCTGAACGAGCTGCGCGAGGCCGAGCTCGGCATGTCCTCGGCCGACGACCGCACCCGGGACCGCGCGGTGCGCGCCTACGGGCGCCTGGAGGACCGGCTCCACGTGCTGGGCGGGTACGCCGCCGAGTCCGAGGCCGCCTCCATCGCCTCCAGCCTCGGCCTGCCCGACCGGGTGCTCGGCCAGCCGCTGGAGACCCTGTCCGGAGGGCAGCGCAGGCGGGTGGAACTGGCTCGGATCCTGTTCAGCGGGGCGGAGACTCTCCTTCTTGACGAGCCGACAAACCACCTAGATGCAGACTCAATCGGGTGGCTTCGTGATTTTTTACGATCTCACCAGGGCGGCTTGATCATTATCAGCCACGACGTGTCACTTCTTGAAGCGACGGTAAACCGCGTCCTGCACCTGGACGCCAACCGCGCGGTGATCGACACCTACAACGTCGGCTGGAAGGCCTATCTGGCCCAGCGGGAGACCGACGAGAAGCGCAGGCGTCGTGAGCGCGCCAACGCCGAGAAGCAGGCCTCGGCCCTGAT
Organism: Streptosporangium sp. NPDC050148; assembly: GCF_055586505.1. Taxonomy (NCBI): domain Bacteria; kingdom Bacillati; phylum Actinomycetota; class Actinomycetes; order Streptosporangiales; family Streptosporangiaceae; genus Streptosporangium; species Streptosporangium sp. NPDC050148. The sequence goes on from NZ_JBVJIA010000002.1 coordinate 110,726, forward strand.
GTCGCAGGCCGACAAGATGCGCGCCAAGGCCACCAAGGCCAAGGCCGCGCAGGACATGCAGCGCCGCGCCGAGCGCCTGCTCTCGGGCCTGGAGGTGGAGCGGCGCAGCGACAAGGTCGCCAAGCTGCGCTTCCCCCAGCCCGCCCCGTGCGGGCGCACGCCGATCATGGCCGAGGGGCTGTCGAAGTCGTACGGCTCGCTGGAGGTCTTCACCGACGTCGACGCCGCGGTGGACCGGGGGAGCCGGGTCGTGATCCTGGGCCTGAACGGCGCGGGCAAGACCACCCTGCTGCGCATCCTGGGCGGGATCGAGCAGCCCGACACCGGCGCGGTCAAGCCCGGCCACGGTCTCAAGCTGGGCTACTACGCCCAGGAGCACGAGACCATCGACCCCGAGCGCACCGTGCTGGAGAACATGCGCTCGGCCGGGGGAGAGCTTCCCGACGTGGAGCTGCGCAAGGTCCTGGGCTCGTTCCTGTTCACCGGCGACGACGTGGACAAGCCGGCGGGGGTGCTGTCCGGCGGGGAGAAGACGCGGCTGGCGCTGGCCACGCTGGTGCTGTCCGCGGCCAACGTGCTGCTCCTGGACGAGCCCACCAACAACCTCGACCCGGCCAGCAGGGAGCAGGTGCTTTCGGCACTAACGTCCTATTCTGGGGCGATTGTGCTCGTCACGCATGATGAGGGTGCTGTGGAGGCTCTACGGCCCGATAGGGTGATCTTGCTGCCTGACGGAATCGAAGACGCGTGGAGCGAGGAATTTTCCGATCTTGTGGCACTTGCCTGATCTTAATTTGAGCGGGTACGGATCTTTTCCCATGGAGTAGGTAGCCGATCTCGCTGAAATGACTGATCATGGCGTGTGTAACGCTGCGGAAGTCTGGCACTACAGGAGGTACTCGTGGCCGACACACTGAAGAAGGGCACCCGGGTCACCGGGGCCGATCGTGAAAAACTGGCCTCCGATCTCAAGAAGCGATACAGCGCAGGTGAGAGCATCCGCGCCCTGGCCGCTTCGACCGGCAGGTCATACGGGTTCATCCACCGCATCCTGAGCGAGTCCGGTGTGACTCTGCGCGGGCGCGGCGGAGCCACCCGAGGCAAGTCAAAGCGCTGACCCCGCCTCGGAACGCGCGACCGCAGCCGCTCGATCCCCCACACGCCGACGCCGTCCCCGCCCGGACCTGTAGAACCTCATTCTGGAGAGTCGATAGGCTCGGGCGAGGCGGAGACGGAAGGCGGGAGAAGAGGCGATGGTGGGAGTGTCGTTCGGGGGGAGTGCGGAGGAGATCTCTCTGAAGGAGGTCGGTCTGCGCTACGAGGTGGACGGCGAGATCGCGACGATCACGCTGGACCGGCCGGACAAGCGGAACGCTCAGACGTTCGCGACCTGGTCGGCCCTGGCGGACATCGGTGACGGCCTGCCGCAGCAGGTGAGGGTCGTCGTGATCAGAGGTGAGGGGCCGTCCTTCTCGGCGGGGATCGATCTGAGGATGTTCACCCCGGAGGGGGTACCGGGGCAAGGGTCGTTCGCGTCCTCGGCGGCACTCGGAGAGGCGACGTTCGCCGACCGGGTGACGCAGGCCCAACGCGGTTTTCTCTGGCTGAGGCGTCCCGACATCGTCTCGGTGGCAGCGGTTCAGGGCCACGCGATCGGTGCGGGGTTTCAGCTGGCGCTCGCCTGCGACCTGCGGGTCCTGGCGGACGACGCCAAACTGTGCATGAAGGAGCCCGCCCTGGGACTGGTCCCCGACCTGACCGGCACCAAGCCGCTGGTCGACCTGGTGGGACTGTCCAGGGCCATCGAGATCTGCCTGACCGCCCGTGTCGTGGGGGCACAGGAGGCGGCGCGGATCGGGCTGGCCGAGCTGGTCGTGGCACCGGAGGAGCTGGACGAGGCCGTACGGGACCTGAGCGCCGCGCTGCTGGCCACGAACCGTGACGCCGCGACGGCGACCAAGCGGCTGCTTCAGGGCGCCTCCGGCCGCACCCTGACCGAGCAGGCCGCGGCCGAGGGCCGCGAGCAGGCCGCACGGATCAGGGCGCTCTTCGGGGAGGGGGGCGGCAAGGCCCCCGCGTAGGCCCCGCGTGGCCCCCGGACGGGTACGGGGGGTCGCGTTCCCACCGGCTCCGGGTGTTCGCCCGGAGCTGATCGGGGAATGGGCGTGCCCCTCGCGGTGCTCGCATCGACGAAGGAGGCCGGATGACGATGATGGGCGGGGGCTTCGGGCCCCAGATGATGCGCTCGCTGCGGCGCGACAGCTCGGTGACCAAGGAGCGTCTGGCACCCGGCACCGTCCGGCGCATCGCCCGCTACGCCCGTCCCTTCTCCCGGCACATCGCGGCCTTCCTCGCGCTGGTCGTGGTCGGCTCGGTCATCGTCATCGCCAACCCGCTGCTGATGAAGGCGATCATCGACGACGGCATCGGTACCAAGCGCACCGGGGTCGTGATCGCCCTGGCGCTGGTCATCGCGGGCCTGGCGGTCGCCGACGCGGCGCTCACCCTGGCCCAGCGCTGGTTCTCCTCGCGGATCGGCGAGGGCCTGATCTACAACCTGCGCACCGAGGTCTTCGACCACGTCCAGCGGATGCCCGTGGCCTTCTTCACCCGCACCCAGACCGGCGCCCTGGTCTCCCGGCTCAACACCGACGTCATCGGCGCCCAGCGGGCCCTGACCAGCACCCTGTCCTCGGTCGTGGCCAACGTGGTCATGCTGGTGCTGGTGCTCGGCGCCATGCTGGTGCTGTCCTGGCAGATCACCGTCGTCGCCCTGGTGCTGCTGCCGATCTTCATTCTGCCGGCCAAGTGGGTCGGCAGGAAGATGTCCGGCCTCACCCGCGAGCAGATGGAGCTCGACGCCGAGATGAGCTCCATGATGACCGAGCGGTTCAACGTCGCCGGGGCCATGGTCGCCAAGCTGTACGGCCGCCCGGCCGACGAGGCCGCGGCCTTCGCAGGCAAGGCCGGCCGGGTGCGCGACGTGGGCGTCACCGTCGGCATGTACGGCACGGTCTTCCGCGCCGCCCTCGGCCTGGTCGCCGCGCTGGCCACCGCCCTGGTGTACGGCGTGGGCGGCGTGCTGGCCGTCTCCGACGTCTTCGAGCTGGGCACCCTGGTGGCGCTCGCCGCCCTGCTGATGCGCCTGTACGGTCCGCTGACGAGCCTGTCGAACGTGCACGTGGACGTGATGACCGCGCTGGTCAGCTTCGACCGGGTCTTCGAGGTGCTCGACCTGCGGCCCATGGTCGCCGAGCGGCCCGATGCCGAGCCGATCCCGCCGGGACCGGTCTCGGTCGAGTTCGACGACGTCCGCTTCACCTACCCCTCGGCCTCGGAGGTGTCGCTGGCCTCGCTGGAGGCGGTGGCCCGCCCCGACACCGGGCCGGGCCACGAGGTGCTGCGCGGGGTCACCTTCACCGCCCGTCCCGGCGAGATGGTCGCCCTGGTCGGCCCCTCGGGCGCGGGCAAGACGACCATCACCGCCCTGGCCTCCCGGCTGTACGACGTCTCCTCCGGCGCGGTCCGCGTCAACGGCCTGGACGTGCGCGACGCCACCCTGGCCTCGCTGCGCGACACCGTCGGGGTCGTCATGCAGGACGCCCACCTGTTCCACGACACCATCGGGGCCAACCTCCGCTACGCGCGGCCCGAGGCGAGCGAGGAGGAGATCTGGGACGCGCTGCGGGCCGCCCAGATCGCCGACCTCGTCCTGGACCTGCCCGACGGGCTGGAGACCGTGGTCGGCGACCGCGGCCACCGGCTGTCCGGTGGCGAGAAGCAGCGGCTGGCGCTGGCCAGGCTGCTGCTCAAGGCCCCCCGCGTGGTCGTGCTGGACGAGGCCACCGCCCACCTGGACTCCGAGTCCGAGGCGGCCGTCCAGCAGGCCCTGAAGGTCGCGCTGGCCGGGCGGACCTCGCTGGTCATCGCCCACCGGCTCTCCACGATCCGCGAGGCCGACCAGATCCTGGTGGTCCAGGACGGCCGGGTGGCCGAGCGGGGCCGCCACGAGGAGCTGCTGGCCATGGGCACGGTCTACGCCGAGCTCTACCGCACCCAGTTCAGCGAGACCTCCTGACGGGACCGGGACGCCGCCCGCCGTCCGTGCCCGGTCGTCCGGGCCCGTCCCGGACGGCCGGGCACGGCCCTGAGTGGATCTTCAAGCGCCGATGGTGTAGATCATGGGGTCGTGGAAGACCGCCTGAGACGCGATGACCTGACCGACGACGAGTGGGAGTCCCTGGCGCCGCTGCTGCCCGCTCACGCCCGGCAGGGAAACCGGTGGGCCGACCACCGCACGATCATCGACGGGGTGTTCTTCCGCACCAGGACCGGCTGTTCCTGGCGCAGCCTGCCGGAGACGTACGGGAAGTGGAAGACCGTCTACAACCGCCACCGCCGCTGGACGCTGGACGGCACCTGGGAGACGATCCTGAAGGTCCTGCACCCCGGCGGCGGAAGTGCCGGGAGCGTGGGAGGTGTCCCCGCCGCCCGGACGGGGCGCCGGTCCGTCCCACCGGAGGACATCCGGCCCTGGGCGACGTTCGAGGTGCCGAACCGGTGAGCGTCCCGCCGGACGGAGGGGGGCCGGACCGGTGGGCGTCCCGCCGGGCGGGCCGGCCCGGTCTCAGGAGGGCTGCACGTAGCCCAGGCGGGCGAGCTCCTCGCGGGCGACCTTGGAGACCAGCTCGGTGTCGGCCTCGCGCAGCCGGGTGCGCCAGACGCCGACCTTGGGCACGTTCCTGCCCAGCAGGGCGACCTTGGGCACCCTGGTCTCCAGGAAGCGGGAGAGGCCGTCCACGGTCTCGGCGGGGGAGGAGACCAGGTCCTCGTACCGCAGGGTGAGCAGCTGGTCGCGGGGCAGCTCGTGGTGCAGGGTGGCCGAGAGCCGGACCGCGCTGCGCCAGCGCAGCGCGCACTTGCCCGCCGTGGGCATCGCCTTCCAGCGCTCGCTGTGCTCGCCGGAGTTGACGCCGAGGAACGGGTTGGGGAACTCCGTCTCCTCGCTCAGCATGGAGGGCTTGAACCAGGCCAGGGAGGCGGGGTCGGCCAGCATGTCGGCGGCCACGTCGCGGCCGTCCCTGATCAGCTGGACGAAGCGGGCGTCGGGGAAGGCCTGCAGCAGCACCGAGGCGCTGTAGATCAGGTCGGGACTGGCGTCGCCGAAGCGGGCCACGGCGTCCGAGGTCGTGCACGGGCCCGCCCCGGTCACGCCGCCGGCCTCCCGGCAGGGGGGCGGGCACTCCTCGCAGGCGCCGGGCAGGAGCTGCCAGGACTCGGCCAGGGCGTCGCGGAGCACGCGGGTCGCCCCCATGCCCCGTCCGGCGATCGAGGGACGCCGGGCGAAGGCGTAGACGACGTTCGCCACCGCCGCCCGCCCCATGGTGACGTGGAAGCCTGGGGAGCGTTTCAGGGCGCGGGCCAGCAGGTCCGCGCCGGAGTGCGGGGCGGCGAGCACGAAAACCGGCCGGCGGACCTTGATGCCGTTGACCACCAGGATGTGGGGCGGAGGTCGCATATGAAAGCCCAGTGTGGCACCGTTTGCGAGGTGAACGAACCGGCCGCCGGGTCACCGCTCCCACCCCCGCCGCGCCCGGGGGACACGGTGGCCGTGGTGGCGCCGTGCGGCCCCCCCGACCCCGAGCGGCTGGCGCGCGGCGTCCGCGTCCTGGAGGACCTGGGCCTGAAGGTCCGCGTCGGCCCGCACGTGCTGGAGCGGGACCGCTATCTGGCGGGCCCGGACGCCGCCCGCGCGGCCGACCTGCGGGACGCCTGGTGCGACCCCGAGGTGACCGCGGTGTTCTGCGCCCGCGGCGGCTACGGCGCCACCCGGATCCTCGGCCTGCTGGACTGGGACGCCATGCGGGCCGCCGGACCCAAGGCGTTCGTCGGCTCCAGCGACGTCACCGCGCTGCACGCCGCCCTCGCCGCGGAGCTGGGCATCGCCTCCTGGTTCGGCCCGATGCCGGCCTGCTCCACGATCAGCGACCCCGAGGGGCCCGAGCCGCGCACCTTCGAGAACTTCACCGCCGCCCTCGCCGGGACGCCACCGCGGATCACCGGTGACCGGGTGATCAGCGCAGGCACCGTCACCGCCCCGGTGACCGGCGGCAACCTCAGCCTGCTGGCCGCGCTCTGCGGCACCCCGTACGCGCTCTCGGCGCGGGGGAGGATCGTGCTGCTGGAGGACGTGGCCGAGGCGCCGTACCGGATCGACCGGATGATCACCCAGCTGTTCCAGGCGGGCTCGCTGGACGGGGCCGCGGGGTTCGTCCTGGGCTCCTGGGTGGGCTGCGCCGACCCCTATCCGGTGCTGGAGGAGCTCCTCGGGCCGCTCGGCGTGCCCGTCATCGCCGGTCTCCCGATAGGTCATGGAATGCCACAATTTTCCGTATTACTAGGGACACTTGGTGTTATTGATGCAGAATCGTGCTCTCTGGCCTACTCAACCGGGGGCGCGGGCACGGCACTCTAGGTGCGAACCTAGGAGGAAACCGGCAGAGGGGGCGCACGCGTGAGATTGTTTCGGCGGCACCGCGACCGGAAGACCGAGACGCCCAGGCGGCCGGTCGAAGACGTCGATCTCGACTCCCTGCTCGCCCTGGTCGCGGACAATCTCGGCTACGCCTGCGCCTTCGACCCGGACGGCGCCGCCCTGACGCTCACCGGCCCGCGCCGGCTCACGGTACGCCTGGCCGGGCTGCGCGCCGAGGCCCTGCGCCGCTCCCGCGAGGACTGGCCGGTCCTGGTCTCCGGCCACCTGACCCACGCGCTGGCCACCGCCGACGAGCCGTTCGACGCCTGCGACCTGAGGCAGGTCCGCCCGCTGCTGCGGACCCGCATCCAGCTCGACGACGACCTCGACCCGGCCCACGTGGTCGGCCGTCACCTCACCGCCGACCTGGTCGAGGTGCTCACCATCGGCCCCGCCCCCACCGCCCCCACCGCCCCCACCGGCTCGGCCGCCCGCCCGGTCCGCCCGGAGGAGGTCGGCTGCTGGCCGATCACCGCCGGGCAGGCGCTCGACCTGGCCCTGGAGAACGCCCGCAGGGACGAGCGGCTCTCGGTCACCGAGGGCGACCTCGGCGGCGTGGCGGTCCGCAGGCTGACCGGCCCCACCGAGGGCGCCGCGGCCCACCTGCGCAGGCTGGGCGACTACCTGCCCGTCCCCTCCGACGGCGTCCTCGTCGCCCTGCCCGACCCGGCCACGCTGATCGTCCACCCGGTCGAGGGCATCGGCGTGGTTCGCGCGATCGAGAGGCTGCGGCTGTTCGCCCAGCGGGAGTTCGAACGACGGGCCGGGGCCCTCAGCCCGCAGGTCTACTGGTGGCACGCCGGCCGTCTCTCCCTGATCAGGGCCGACCTGATCGACCAGGACGGGCAGACCCGGCTGGTGGTCGCGCCCCCGCCGGACTTCGCCCGCGTCCTGGCCGCCCTGGCCGTACGGTCCGAGGGCGGCGCGGAGGGCTGAACCGCCGCGCGGCGGGCCCCGATGGACCCCGCGGTGGTCCCGGTTGGGTTCCGGTGACACCGGTGGTCCCGGGTGGGTTCCGTGGTCGTCCCGGCTCCCGCCGTACCGGATCCCGGACCGGTCCGCGCCTGCCCGCACGGTCCCGCACGGCCCCGGACGGGGGTGCCGGATACGGGATGATGGGGGCGGGATCAACGAGGGGTGGGACATGGCGCAGTGGTGCCTCGGTGTCGATCTGGGGACGAGCTTCTCCGCCGGGGTGATGGCGACCGAGGGGCGCTTCGACGTCCTGGAGGTCGAGGGGGAGCGGCGGATCCCCTCCGCCGTCATGCTGGACGAGCGGGGGACGCTCGTGGCGGGCCGGATCGCCCAGCGCGGCATCGCGATCAGCCCCGAGCGCGTCGAGCGCAACCCCAAACGCTATGTCGGGCGCGGCCGCATGCTGCTGGGCGGCGTCCCGGTGGACGTGGCCGACGCCCTGGCGGCCCTGCTGGAGCCGTTCGTCACCGAGGGGAGGCGCCGGTTCGACGGCGCCGACCCCGACTGCATCGCGCTGACCCACCCGGTGGCCTGGGGTGCCGACCGCAGGGCCGTCCTGCTGGCCGCGGCCAAGAAGGTCGTCAGCGGGGTGCGGATCGCGCTCGTCGACGAGCCCGTCGCCTCGGCCCGCTACTACGCCTCGGGCGGGTGGGCGGCCGGTGGGTCGCGGCTGGCCGTCTACGACCTGGGCGGGGGCACCTTCGACGCGGTGGTGCTCGCCGAGGACGGCGGCGACTTCGCGGTCGTCGGCGAGCCGGGCGGAAGCGACGAGATCGGCGGGGAGGGGTTCGACGAGCAGGTGTTCGCGTTCCTCGGGAGCCAGATCGAACGGTTCGACGCCGACTGGTGGCTGCAGGTGACCACCAACCCCGAGCGTCGTTACGTGAGCTACGCCGCCGATCTGCTCACCATGGCCAGGGAGGCGAAGGAGACGCTCTCGACGTTCGACACCTCCTCGCACTACGTGGTGGGGATCAACGAGGACGTGCACATCACCCGGGCCGACCTGGAGGACCTCATCGGGCAGGAGATCGCCAGAACGGTCGACATCCTGGAGCGGACGATCCGCGGCGCCGGGGTGGAGCCGGACGAGCTGGCCGCGGTGTTCATGACCGGCGGTCCCAGCCGGATGCCGCTGGTGCAGAAGGCGGTGCGCGACCGTTTCGGCGACCGGGTCAGGACCTACGACGACCCGAAGGTCGTGGTCGCGTACGGTGCCGCGCAGCTGGCCTGGAAGCTGAAGGTGGAGCGCCGCGAGCCGGGCGCGCCGGTGCCGGGCGTTCCGGCCGGTGGGCACCGGGCGTCCGGCGGGGGCGCCACCGGAGGGCACATGGTCACCGCTCCCGGGCCGGGCTCCGGCCCCGGGTCCCGTCCCGTCCCCGGGCTCGTCCCAGGTCCCGTTCCCGGTACCGGCGGTCACCACGGCCCCGTCGGCGGAGGCGCCGCGGGGGCCAGGGGGGCGGCGGACGGGCCCGTCGTCCAGGGGATCGAGAAGGTCATGGACGGCGTGCTGGAGGCGCGCGTCGCGGCGGGCCGCGTCCTCGTCCACCAGGCCTTCGGCAACGGGCACGTCCTGCGCAGGCTCGACGGGATCGGCGGCCGTCACGACCGGGAGCTCGCCTTCGGCAGGCTCGTGGAGTGGGACGCCTCCCCGGAGGGCGTCGTGGCGGTGGAGCGGGGCGGGCCCGCCCAGGTGCTGGTCCGTACCCTCACCCCCGACCTGGCCGTCCGCGCCACCCACCCGATGCAGATGTGGGGCGACCCGGCCGTGATCGCCCACGGCCGTACCGCCTGGGTCTTCTTCCACTCACGGCCGGCTGTCCCGGTCGACGCCTCGGTGGGCCTGCCCTGGGGCGAGACCGGGCAGCTCGCCATGATCGAGCTCGACCTGGGCGGGGGGTTCGCCTTCCAGGCCCCCCGGCGGCACGAGCTGGGCCCGTACGCCCGGTGGTTCCTGAACGAGGGCGACAGGCGGCGCCGGTTGGTCGACCAGGAGGCGCCCAGCGGTACCGAGCCGTCGTCCTCGGTGGGCGCGCCGGGCTGCGCCGTGGTGCTCGGGCAGTTCAGCGGCGACAAGCCGGTGTTCCAGAACGCGCACCACGGCTTCCGGCCGTGGCAGGTGCTCTGCCTGATCGATCCCGGTGGCGTGGTCCGCCCGACGGTGCGGGAGCCGGGACGCGCCTGGCTGCACCAGGTGGTCCTGCACCGGGGCAGGTGGTTCACCTCCGGCTCGGCGGGACTGGAGGCCGACACCGCGGACGGCAGGACCCGGCTGGTCATGCCGCGCCCGCGCGGCGGCGCGCTGCGCTGGTTCCCTGCGGGCAACGAGATCTACGCGGTCGGCGCCGACCAGGTGAGTCCCGCCAGGGGCTGGTCGGTCGGCGTCTTCGACCGGCGCTCCCAGAAGCCGGAGTTCCTGATGGGCAAGCAGTCGGCGACCCTCGCGGGCCACCTCACCTCCCGGCACCGCCGGGAGCGTCCCCGGCTGGTCGCCGACGGCGACTCGATGTGGATGACCATGCTGGACGCGGGCCGCAGCAGGCTGCTGCACGTCACCCCCGCGGGAGCGCGGGAGGTGCACCGCACGCCCGGCACGTTCGAGCCGGTCGTCCGGGTCCCCACCGGCCTGCTCTGCCTGCACCGTCCCGCCGATGCGGCCGGTGCCACCCGCGACCACCCTGCGACCCTGGTGCACCTGCCGCTCTGACGGTGACGTCCCGCCGCCCCCGGTCTCCGGCCTTCGACGCTCCCGGAGGTCGAAGGCCGAGGGCACACGCGAACGCGGGCCCCGGGAGGGAGTCTCCCCGGGGCCCGCGTCCGACGACGCGCGTCCTGCGGCCGGTGCTCAGCCCTCGTCGGCGCGCAGCGAGGACACCGGGTGCGGGCCCTCCGTCTCCAGCCGGTACTCCCGGCCGGACTTGCTGCGGTTCTCGTCGATGACGATCTCGCTCGGCGGCTTCTCGCCACCGTGGATGGCCGCCTGCCAGCCCTCGAACCGCTCGTGCATGTCCCTGACGTAGCCGGTGCCGATCGTGGTGAAGTCGATCGTGTCGGTCAGCAGCTGGCGCAGGTACGCCTTGTTCGGCTCGAAGGTCACCGGCGCCGGCAGGACCGGTGCCAGGACCTGCTCGGGCTCGCGCCCGTCATGACGCTTGAACATCTCCGCCGCGAGGCGCAGGTGCTCCAGCTCCATGTTCAGGTGCAGCTCCCAGATGGCCTTGACCTTCGGGTCGGACTCGGTCTCCATGAACGAGTGGTAGAGGTAGCACTCGTTGTACTCGTGGGTGAGCAGCTGCTCCCACCAGGTCTCGCCCGGGTCGACCAGTGACTCGTAGTGGGTGACGTGCTCCTCCTCGATCAGCCCGATCTCCTGGTACAGCTGGCGGGCGATCGGCTCCATGTAGGTGGGGCCGACGTTCATGTAGAAGTTCATGGTCTGCTGCTCGGCCGCCATGATCGTCAGCGCGTGCAGCCGGGAGAGCGGGTCGACGACGTTCTTGTCGTAGGGCTCGCGCACGTTGTCGACCGGGTGGCGGTGGTGCAGGTAGGTCGGCCGGCCGGGGGTGACCTCGGTCAGGTTGTCGACGATCTTCTCGGCCTTGCGGTGCTCGATCATCTCGTACAGGTTGGCGTACCGGTACAGGTGGTCGAAGTCCTCCAGGACGCCGAACTCGTAGGCGCGCTTGAGGTAGGGGTCGGGCTCCATCCGGGCGACCCAGGCGGTCAGGTCCACCGCGACCTGCTCGTAGGCGATCGTGGTCTCCAGCACCGACGCCAGGCCGGGCAGCAGCCAGTTGACCACCTTCTGCTGCTGGGCCTCGATGTAGCGGACCTCGGCCAGCTGCTGCTTGACGGCCGGGTCCGGGCAGTGCCGGGCGAACTGGTGGCTGAACATGATCGACTCGACTTCGATGCCGTTCAGCGCGATGATCCGGCACCGGGTGTACGGGTCGCCGTGATCGGGGTCTATGGGGGTGACGTTGAGTTCACGCCAGTTGCGCAGTTGCCTGTCCAGCGGGATGCCCCGCTCCTGCAAGGGGTTGAAGGTCATACGTGCTCTCGCTCCTTCTAAAGCAGTGACGAGTGCGGAGAGCCTCCGATACCCCTCTTCTCAAGGGCCAATCCGGTTTCCGCAAAGGATGATTCGACGTGGCTCTCACGCTGGGGGTCAGCGGCCGAAGTCAGAACGCGCCGGTGACGGGGCCGCGGATCCGGGCCGTTCAGGAGGTGCTTCCGGAGGCGTTCGCGGCGGTGCTCCCGACGGCCTTCCCGGCGGTCTCCGTCGGTGCTCCCGGGGCGGCGGATCCGGGCCGTTCCGGGCATGCTTCCGACGGCGTTTCCGGCGCTGCTCCCGTCGTGACCACCCCCGGATCGGGGCCGCATCCGAGGGCCGCACCGTCGGGCGCCGGGCGAGCGGACGCCGCCTCTTCCCGCCCCGTCGATGGTTTGGCAGGTCAGACACGGGGGAGTGCGACGCCATGACATACGACGTGGTGGTCATCGGAGGCGGAGCGGCGGGGCTCAACGCGGCGTCGGTGCTCGCCCAGGCGAGGCGGCGCGTTCTCGTGGTCGACGCCGGGACGCCTCGTAACGCCCCGGCCGCACAGGTGCGCGGCTACCTGTCCCGGGAGGGGACCAACCCCGCCGAACTGCTGAAGACGGGCCGGGAGGAGGTGCACTCCTACGGTGGCGAGGTCATGGAGGAGACCGTCACCGGGGTACGGCGGGACGGGGAGGACTTCCTGGTGGAGTTCAAGGGCCGGGAGGGGGTGCGGGCGCGGCGGCTGCTGGTGGCGACCGGCCTGCGTGACGAGCTCCCCCCGGTGCCGGGCCTCGCCGAACGCTGGGGCAGGGACGTGCTGCACTGCCCCTACTGCCACGGTCACGAGGTGCGCGACGAGGCGATCGGCGTGCTCGGCACCGACGAGGAGGGGCCGGAGCACGCGCTGATGCTGCGGCAGTGGTCGGACGACGTGACGCTGCTGCAGCAGGTGCCGATCGGTGACGAGGACCGGCGCAGGCTCGACGCCCGTGACGTGTCCGTGGTGGAGGGTCCCGTCACGGAGCTGGTGGTCGAGGACGACCGGCTGACCGGTGTACGCGTCACCGGCCGGGACGTCGTCCCGGTCGCCGCGATGTTCGTCACCCCCGGTTCCACGGCCAACGACGACCTGCTGACCGCCCTGGGATGCGAGATGGACGAGAACGGCTGGGTGCGGACCGACCCCGACGGCCTGACCAGCGTGCCCGGCGTGTGGGCGGCCGGGAACGTCGCCCATGACACGGCGCACGTCATCACCGCCGCGGGAAACGGCCTGGTCACCGCGATCGCCATCAACGCCGACCTCGTCGAGGCGGACGTGCGGGCCGCGCTCGCCGCCCGGGCCGCGGCCTCGGCGGAGCAGGACGAGAGAAGGGCGTCCTGACCGCCGCGCCGCTCGCGAGACGACCGTGACGGCCGGTCCCTGAGAACCGGAGTCGACCGTGGCCCTCACGGCGGGACGAGGCCGCGGAGGGGTTCCCGATCCCGGAGATCCCGGTCGGGGCACGGGTGCCGACCGTCGTGGACGACGCATCGGGCCACCCGGCCACGACACCTTCGGACGTGCCGCCGGTCGGCTAACCGCCGAGGAATCCCTCGACGGCCTCGGCGAAGGCCTCCGGAGCGGTGACCCAGGGGTAGTGGGCCCCGGGCAGCACGACGCTGGTCCCGCGGGGGAAGATCCCGGCCAGCTCGGCCGCGTGCGCGGGCGACGGTCCCGGGTCCTGCTCTCCCGCGATCACCAGGACCGGCGCGGTGACCTTCGCCAGGCCCGCCCGGGTCCGCTCGGGGGCGGGCATGCCGGTGTGGAAGCGCTTCGCCGCCTCGGCCGAGCGTTCGGCGAACCGTGTGGCGTGCGCCTCGGCGGTCTCGTTCCAGGGACTGTAGAAGAACGGCTGCGCCCTCAGGCGCCGGCTCTCGTCGCCCGCCTCCCACGCCTCGAGGTCCACCAGCCTGCTCTCGTACCAGCTCTCACCGGCCCGGCTCTCGATCCGGGCGCACCACTGCTCGTCGGTGATCTCGATCCCCGCCGGGTGCACGCTCGGTGTGACCAGCACCAGGTGCCCTATCCGTCCGGGGTACCGGGCCGCGTACAGCAGCGCCAGCCCTCCGGCCGCCGAATGCCCGAGCAGGTCCATCCGCTCGAACCCCAGGCGCACCCGAAGCGCCTCGACGTCCGCGACCATGCGGTCCATCGCGTACGTGTCCGGATCACGGGGCACCGCGGATTCGCCGGTTCCCCGGTTGTCCAGCAGGAGGAGCCGGCGCCGGGCCGACAGGCCGCCGAGATCTCCTAAGTATCCCGAGGACCGTCCGGGCCCGCCCGGCAGGCAGACGAGCGCCGGTCCTTCTCCCCGCTCGTGACAGACGAGCGCGGTCCCGTCGTACGACGTGAAACCGATCATTCCCTCATCCTGGCATCGCGGCCCGGGAGCCGTGATGCCAGGATCTCGATCTTCGGTCCGGAACCGGCCGGATGACCGCCTGCGCGCCTCGCCGCGATCGCGCACCGACTCGTTAAGGTGGTTCCGTCCATGTCGCGCGCTCAGTGGCGCCCGGCATGAATGATCTTCCCCCCGTGTGCCGACATCGACGCCCGGGAGAGAAGTTCATGGTCCGCAGGCCCGTCCTTGCCGCCGGATGCGTTCCGGTGATCGTCGCGCTCGCCCTCGCGGCCGTTCCGGCCCGCGCCGACCGGCCCGGCGGAGTCGTCCTCGCCCCGGCGGCCGCTCCAGCCGTCCCGGCCGTTTCGGCCGTCAAACCGCCGCCGGGCATGCTGGAGGCCATCGAGCAGGACCTGAACATGAGCAGGGAGGAGGCCGAGACCCGTCTGATCAACGAGAACCGGTTGCTCGCGGTCGCGGCCCGGCTGAAGGAGAGGCTCGGCGTCCGCTTCGGCGGTGCCTGGCTGCGCACCAAGACCGCGCACACCCTGGTGGTGGCCACCACCAGCGCCGCCGACATCCCCCAGATCATCGTCGAGGGCGCCCAGGCCGAGGTCGTCCCGCGCTCACTGGCACAGCTGGTGGCGATCAGGAAGAAGCTGGACGCCGCCCTGCCCCCGCAGCCGCTGCTCTCCAGCGTGCGCTACGTCGACGTCAAGCGCAACAAAGTGATCGTCCTGGCCACGACCCCGCACCGGGTCGAGACCTTCGTGCAGAAGGCCGGCGTGGACCGGGCGGCGGTGACCGTGCTGCCCTCCGTCGAGATCCCCCTGCCCCTGAGCGCCCCCTCGTACGAGCTGGTGGGCGGCGCCGCCTACTACGTCGGCCCGGTCAACCGCTGCTCGGTCGGCTTCTCGGTGCTCAAGGGCACCCGGTCCGGGTTCGTCAGCGCCGGCCACTGCGGCAAGGCGGGGGACGTCACCACGGGCTTCAACCGCGTCCCCCAGGGCGTCTTCCAGGCCTCGACGTTCCCCGGTGGCGACCACGCCTGGATCACCGTCAACGAATCCTGGAGGACGATCCCCGCGGTGGACAGCGGCGCGGGCTCCACCGTGCCCGTCTCCGGCGCCCGGCCCGCGGTCGAGGGCGCCTCGGTCTGCCAGTCCGGCTCCACCACCGACTGGCAGTGCGGCCGCCTCCAGCAGCTCAACGCCAGCGTCACCTACCCCGGGGGCGTCGTCAGCGAGCTGACCCGCACCAGCATCTGCGCCGAGCCCGGCGACTCGGGCGGCCCGATCATCTCCATCGACCAGGCGCAGGGCGTCACCTCCGGAGGCTCGGGCGACTGCGCCTCGGGCGGGACCACCTACTTCCAGCCGATCGCCGCGATCCTCACCGCCTACGGCCTGACCCTGAAGACCACCGGGGACGACCTGCTGCCCGGGGCCTCCCGGACCTGCACGGGGTACCCGCGGCAGGTGACCGGCACCCTGGTCAAGGGACAGGACGACTACCAGCCGGCCGAGCCGTACCGCTCGGCCGTCGCGGGCCTGCACGTCGGGTGCGTGGACGGCCCGGAGGGTGCCGACTTCGACCTGTACCTGGAGAAGTGGACGGGCCTGAAGTGGCTGACCGTGGTACCCGGTGACAGGGTGACCTCCGACGAGATGGTCAGCCACCAGGGCACGCCCGGCTCCTACCGCTACCGGATCACCGCCACGGTCGGCTCCGGTCCCTACGTCCTGGGATTCACGGCGCCCTGAGCCTCCGGCTCCGCGGGTGCCGCCGGTGGTGCCGGTGCCGCCGGTGGTGCCGATGGCGCGGTCTCGCGGCCCGTCCCGGCGTCACACGGGATTCCTCGGGCCGTCACGGCCGACCTATACTCGCTTCGACGACTCATGACGACATACGCCGACTCCTCACCGGACGCCTTCGCGAAGCTGCCCGACGTGTTCAGGGCGCTCGCCAATCCCGTGCGGCTCCAGGTGCTCCAGTGGTTGCGCGACCCCGAGCGTCATTTCCCGGTGGAGGGCGCGGTCGCGGACGAGGTCGGCGTGTGCGTGAGCCACATCCAGGCCAAGACCGGGCTCGCGCAGTCGACCGTCTCCGCCTACATGGCCGAGCTGCAGCGTGCCGGGCTGGTCCGCTCCACCCGCGTCGGGAAGTGGACGCACTACCGGCGCGACGAGGAGCGCATCGCCCGGCTCGTCGACGAGCTCGGACGCTCGCTCTAGCGGCATGTGACCCGCGGGGGAGACCCCGGTCCGGCCGGACCCGACTTGCTTCATATCGACATTATGCGATACTTCGATTCACTTGGAGATCACGAGAGACGGTCCCGGACCGTCGTCCGGGAGGGGAACATGGGCGCGATCGAGGGGATGGACCTGGGCCGTTTCGGGGTCTGGACGTTCGACTTCGAGGACCGGCCGGCGAGCATGATGCGGGACTCCGTCCAGGAGCTGGAGGAGCTCGGCTGGCGGGCGTTCTGGATCCCGGAGCGCGACGGGCGCGAGGCGATGACGCACGCCGGGTTCCTGCTGTCCTGCACCGAGCGCATGACCGTCGTCAACGGCATCGCGCAGATCTGGTCCCGGGGGGCGCGGTGGACCCGGGGCGCGGCGACGCTCCTGGCCGACGCCTACCCCGACCGCCACCTGCTCGGCCTCGGCTTCGGGGGCGAGCGCCCGGGGGTCACCAGCCCGCTGCGGGCGATGGGCGAGTACCTGGACGAGATGGACGCGGCGACGAGCGCCAACCCCGCGCCGCGGGCACCGATGCGGCGCCTGCTGGCGGCGTACGGGCCGAAGATGCTCGAACTCGCCCGCGACCGGGCCGGGGGCGCCCACACCTACCACGTGACGGTGGAGCACACCGCGCAGGCGCGCCAGGTGCTGGGGGAGGGCCCGTTCCTCGGCGTCGAGCACGCGGTGCTCTTCGAGACCGACCCGGCCAGGGCGCGCGAGATCGCACGCGAGCACCTGCACGTCTACTTCGGCACGACGTACAACATCGCCAAGTTCCTCCGCCTGGGCTACACCGAGGCGGACATCGACGGCGGCCGGGGCAGCGACCGGCTCGTCGACGACCTCGTGTTCTGGGGGGACCTCGACACGATCGCCCGCAGGCTGCACGGCCACCTCGACGCCGGGGCCGACCACGTCGGCGTCCAGGTCATCGGCGTCGAGCCCGGCCGGTCGGCCATGCCGCAGTGGCGGCTGCTCGCCGAGGCGCTGCGGCCCGGACCGGCCGCGGGGTAGGGGCGACGGCCCGCCCGGAGTCCGGGCCCACCCGGCTCCGGGCGTCCGGGGCCGCGGCCGGTCCCGCCTCCCCGGCGAGTCGGCCGCGCGAGCCTGTGAGGTCACGGCCCGGGATGGAACAATCGCCGTATGCCACGCTTCACATGTCTCACCGTCGAGGAAGCACGGACCCTGAGCCGTAACCAGCTCCTTCCCCGCATCGAGGACGAGCAGAAGTACTGGTACGGGCGGATGAACCGCGGGGAGATGCGCGTCGGCGACGACGAGGCGTTCAAGACCTTCAACCGGATCCTGCACGTCGTCACCGGCCCCGGCCGTTCCGCCGCCGACGCCGCCGACGCAGGGTCACTGCTCGACGACGACCCCCGCGACCGGGACCACTGGACGAAGCCGCTCGGCGAGCTCGGCGACCTGTAGACGGAACGCCGGAATAGCCGGAAAGCCGGAACGGCCGCGGGCCCGGCAGGGTCCCTAGAGTCCCTCAGGCCCCCTGGGGATGACGCCGGTGGAGCAGGCAGAACTCGTTGCCCTCGGGGTCGGCCAGCACGACGAAGCCCTCCTCGCCCGTCTGGCCGACGTCGACGCGGGTGGCGCCCAGCCCGACCAGCCGCTCGACCTCGGCCTGCACGTCGCCTCCGTCGGGGACGTGCAGGTCGGGGTGGTTGCGGTTCTTGTCGCGCTTGGGGGCGTCCGTCTGCTGGAGCCAGACGGTGAGCGAGCCGCGCGGCGCGTCCGCCGGAGGCCACAGGTGCGGGCTCTCACCGTCGTGCTCGATCTCGTACCCCAGCGCCGCCGACCAGAACGCCGCCATCCTCCGGCTGTCGTGCACGTCGAGTGTCCACTGCGCGAACCGGCTCGTCACGTGTCTCCTCCTCGTGGTCCCTGCTGATCCCTCGTGTTCCCCCGCGGTCCGGCCTACCCGGAGGCGCCGGAGATATCTGCGCGCCCGGCGCCCAGGGCGGCCACCGCGGCGGCCAGCTCGGCGCGGAGCTCCCGTCCCCGGGTGGTGAGGGTGCCGATCGCGGCGATGCGGTCCTGGCCGGACCGCCGGGCCTTGAGACGGTCGGCGGCCGAGCGGGCCGAGGCGGACCTCAGCTCGGCGCGCCTGGTCTCCAGCTCCTTGCGTCGCCGGGCCAGGCTCTCGTCCGCGGTCTGCTCGACGCCCACCCGCCAGGTCGCCACCATGCGCTCCAGGTCGAGCGTCATCTCCCGGGCGACCACCGAGAACTGGTCGCGCAGCGCCCCCCTGATCGCGGCCTGGCTGCGCTGCACCTTCTCCATCGAGCGGCGTCCCATGAAGATGGCCGCCCCGATGGCCGGGGCGACCAGGACGAAGCCCACCGGGCCGAGCAGCGCCGTGGCGAAGCCGCCCAGCGAGAGCCCGATCGAGGCCGAGGGCAGCACGTCCCGGATCAGGTCCACGTCGCCCGCTTCGTCGGCCGCCAGGTCGCCCCTCACCTGGACCTGCGACAGGCCCGGCATCGCGCGCCCCCCTCCGGCCAGGTCGACCGGGTCCATGCCGAGGTCGCGGGCGAAGGCGTCCAGGGTGGTCCTGGCCAGCCTCTCCACGTCGTGGACGATCTGCGACCAGGCGGCCTCCAGGGAACGCTGGACGCTCTCGGGCAGCTCCGCCATGTACCGGTCGATCTGGTCCTGCTTCTTCAGCGTGGCGATCGTGTTCTCGTACGGCCGGCGGATCTCGGCGACCCGCGCGGCCACGATGCCCGCGACCTCGCGTCCGAGGAAGGTGTTGGCCACCGCGCCCGCCCTGCGGCGGCCGGAGAGCTCGGCCAGCTCGGCCAGCCCGGCGTCCACCTCCGCCAGGCGCGCGGCCACGTCGCCCTGGTCGTCGGAGCCCGCGGCGACGTCGTCCCCGGCGCCGGTCGCCAGCGTGCCCAGCACCGACAGGGCGGCGGCGACCACCGTGGCACCGCGCGCGGAGTCCCTGCCCTCGGCGAAGCCGCGCAGGTGGCGTTCGAGCGCGTCCATGCCGCTGCGCGCCCGCAGCGAGTCCGCCCGTTCGGCGCGTCCCTCGCGCCGCTTGGCCTCGGCGGCCTCGGCCAGCTTCGCGCTCACCGGGAACCAGGGCGCCTCCAGCAGCGGCGCCAGCGTCGCCGCCCTTCCGGGATCGGCCGCGATCGCCTCGGTGACGAACGTCCTCAGCCGCGTCCTGTTCTCCTCCATCAGGCTCCGCCAGTTGGCCGAGTCCTCCACCTTGGTCAGCACGAACGCGATCGCCTGCACCCGCTCGGCCGCCTCGGCGAGGAACTCCAGCTCGTGCCGGAGCACCGGCTGGTCCTGGGCGCTGAGCGTGAACAGCAGCGCGTCGGCCCGCAGCAGCATGGCCACGGTCACCTGCCGGTGCCCCACCGTCAGGCTGTCCACGCCCGGGGTGTCGAGCAGCCGCAGGCCGTCCAGGAGGGGGGAGTCCACGGTGACGTCGACGCTGACGACGTCGCGGCGCCTGCCCGCGTCGCCGCGCATCGAGGCGTGGTCGGGGATCGACTCGACGGTGATCGGCGTCCGGACCGGGCCCGCGCCGGTGCTGCGGTGCACGACCGCGGTCAGGCGGGGGCCGCGCCGCAGCGACAGGAAGCAGTTCGTGGCGACGTCGGCGTCGACGGGCAGCAGGTCGGGGTGGCCGACCAGGGTGTTGAGCAGGCGGCTCTTGCCGCGTTTCTGCGCACCGGCGACCACGACGTCGGTGCACTCGTCCTGCCAGCGGCCCGCGCAGGCGGCCAGCACCTCCGCCAGGTCCGGCCTGCCGCACCGCCCGGCCAGCGCGTGGACCTCGTTGGCGTAGCGCAGCAGCCGGGCCACCGGGCCGTTCGGGTCGGGGCTCGTCATCGGACACCTCCAGCGTGAGGGGGCGGGACCTCGGTCCCGGGGGGAAGGGCGGCGGGCCGCGGGATGGGGTCGCGGGGCCGGGAGAGCGGCGGCCGGGCGGGCGCGTCCCGGGGACGGCGGCTCAGGAACCGGTCCCGTAGCGCGACCAGATGGTCTCGTACGCCTCGCAGAGGGTCTCCGCCGCGCGTCGCTGCCGCAGCGAGAGCGGCCGGTGGGTGAGGATCCGAAACCGGGCGCCCAGGGCCGCGGCGTGACCGGCGACCTCGACGGGCGGTGCACCGGGCGGTGCGCCGAGCTGGGTGGCCAGCTCGGTCCCGGTGACCAGGAGCTCCAGTGCCCGCCGGTCGTCGGCCGGGACCAGGGGGGAGGCGCGCAACGCCTCGATCGCGGCCGGGTCCACCCGGACCGCCGGAAGCGGCCCGCCGTTCCCGGGCCCGCCACCGGGGCCGTTCCCGGGTCCGCCACCGGGGCCGTTCCCGGGGAGGCCGTCGGCGGCGTCGGCGCCGTCGGCGCGCTCCCGCTCGTCCAGCGCCGCCGCGACCATGTCCTCCAGCACGGTCAGCACGTCCCGGGCCCGCTGCCCGCCGGTGCGGCCCTCGCTCATCATGGCGAGCGTGCGCCAGCGCATCGCCGCCGCCGTGGCCGCGGCGGCGATCTCGTCCGGGGACGCCTCGGCGGACAGGCCGAGCCGCCCGGCGGGCTCGTCGTGACGGGCCAGGCGGAGCAGCTCGCCGGTCATCTCCTCGTTCAGGACCAGCGTCCCGCGGCCGAGCGCCTCGGCGGCGGTGAAGATCCGCAGGCCGCCCAGGGCGGTCGCGATCGGGCGGTTCTCGTCGAGCTGGGCCGCCAGCGCGTCCAGGGTGACGCGGTCGGACCCCAGTGCGGGCGTCCGGGCGATCGCGCGCAGCCGGGTCAGCGCGTCGAGCGCCTTGAGCTGGTCGGCGCGGCGGGCGAAGTGGGCCAGGCCCGCGGCCACGGAACCGGTCGCGGCCCGTCCGGCCGAGGGTACCCCGAGCGCTCCAGCAGCAGCGTGGTGAGCGCCCCGGGATCGGCGGTCCCGGCCTCGCGCACCGCCCGCACCGCGACGGTGAGGCCGTAGCGGTGCAGCCGCTCGACCAGCCGGTGCCGCACCCTCGCCGGTACGGGCAGCTCGGGCGCCGTGCGGAAGTCCTCCAGGTCCAGCAGGTGGTCCTCCAGGTCGTCCTCGTCCATCGCGGCCAGCGCCTCCAGCGCGGCCGTCTCCTCGGCGTCCAGTGGCCGGGCCCGCGCGGTCTCGGCCAGCAGGCCGATCACCGGGACCACGTCGAAGACCGAGATGCGCAGGTCCCGGTACCCCTGGGCGGCCAGCCTCCTGGCGGTCGGCCAGGGGTCGTCCTCGTCGCCGCGCCGGTCGACCTGGCCGAGCACGGCCAGGGTGTTGACGCAGCTCATGCCGGAGGCGTCGGTCAGCGCGCGGAACTCCGCCAGGGTGGCGTCGTCGAACCTCTGCACGTAGCGGAGCACGTAGATCATCGCCTGCGCGCGGTCGTCCTCGTCACCGGAGCCGAACAGCATGCTCCTGGCCGCCCGCTCGTTGGCCGCCGTCACCGTGTTCATGCCCGGGGTGTCGACGACGGTGACCGTGCGCAGCGAGGGCAGGTCGAGCGCGACCCGCAGCCTCCGGATCCGGGACACCTCGACGCCGAGGTCGGCGGGGAGACGATGGCCGGGCAGCAGCCGGGAGTGGGCCACACCGCCGTCGGTGAGCTCGATCGTGATGCGGCCGTCGTCCTCGCCGTACTCGTACCGGGTGACCACGAACGTGCACTCGCCGGCGTCCACCGGTGCGACGGGCAGCCCGAGCAGCGCGTTCACCAGCGTGGACTTGCCGCTGCTGACCGCGCCCGCCACCGCGACCCGCAGCGGCGCGTCCAGGCCGGCGCGCACCTGCGCCACCCGCTCGCGCAGGTGCGAGCCGGCCAGCCGGGCCGCGGTGGTGTCGCACAGGCGGCGCAGCAGCTCCGCGGGCCCGGTCCTCATGGTGTCTCCATAATCAGC
The DNA here is from genome assembly GCF_055586505.1 of Streptosporangium sp. NPDC050148. Classification (NCBI taxonomy): domain Bacteria; kingdom Bacillati; phylum Actinomycetota; class Actinomycetes; order Streptosporangiales; family Streptosporangiaceae; genus Streptosporangium; species Streptosporangium sp. NPDC050148. The sequence goes on from NZ_JBVJIA010000002.1 coordinate 132,806, forward strand.
CTGAATCCAGGATTGTTACGGTCCAATATCATGACGCGGTACTTCGCGCCCTATGTCGTGGGACGTGGTGTCATTAGCTGATTTTTCGCCCGGTGAGAAGGGACGACCGGATGACGACCGTGGCGCCGGGCGCCACCGTGGCCGACGACCTCCCCGCCGGGACATGGACCGGAGCGGGGAGCGGCGCGGTGGCCGGGGCCGAGGAGGTCCTGCTGCTCGTCCGCGCGAGGGCGGGTGACGAGGGCGCCTTCCGCGCGCTCTGGGACACGGCCCAGCGCCAGGCGTTCGGCCTCTGCCACCAGCTGACCGGCAACCGGGCCGACGCGCTCGACGCGCTCCAGGAGACGCAGTTCGCGGCCTGGCGCGGCCTCGCGGCCTTCGAGGGCAGGTCGTCCTTCCGCTCCTGGGTGATGGTCATCGCGCGCAACGCCGCGTACACGGTGGTGCGGCGCCGCTGTCCCGCCGGGGTGGTCTTCGCCGAGGTGGACGAGGCGTCGGCCGTCACCGAGCCCTTCGAGGACTCCGTGGCCCGGCTGGCGGACCTGCGCCGGGCGATGGACGCGCTGCCGCCCTCCCAGCGCCAGGTGCTGCTGCTGTGGGCGGGCGGCCTCACCTACGAGCAGGTGGCGGTCTCGCTCGGCGTGCCGCTCAACACGGTACGGGTCTGGATCCACCGGGGCAGGCGGCGGCTGCGGGCCGGGCTCACCGACGGCTGACCACCCCTCCGGCCCGCCCGGGACGGGACGGCTCACCGCTCCGCCCCCGTGGAGGGCGGGGGGAGCGGGGCCGGGCGGCTCCGGTGCCACAGGTACGGGCCCGCGGCCACGGCGGCCGGCACGACCACCACCGCCACGGGCGTCAGCGGCAACGGCAGCGGAAGCGGGAGCGGCAGGGCGAGGAGCGCGCCTCGGTCCCTCATCGGTCGCCTTCCTGGTCGGCGGCCCGCGTGACCCCGGTCCGGGTTCCCCCTCGGTGCGGGTCGGGCGGGCTCACGCCGGTTCGCGTGATCGGACGGTCGGGTCAGACGGCCGGGAAGGGGCCCGCGGTCTCGGTGTAGTCGGAGACGCCGTCGCCGTTCAGGTCGACCCGCGTCTCGTCGACGTAGCCGTCACCGTCGTTGTCGAGGTAGACGACGTCGGTGACGCCGTCGCCGTCGGTGTCGTAGCGCTCCTCGTCGGCGAGACCGTCCCCGTTGACGTCGATCAGCTGGGCGTCGGTGCCCCCGTCGCCGTCATAGTCGATGAAGTCCGTGGTCACGTCGAAATCGCTCATTGGTCTGTCCCTTTCCGGTGGTGTTCCACCGGATGAGAGTCGCGATCGCCCCGGATTGTTGCGGCCGTCCGCCGACTTTTCCGCATCATTTTTCCGAGGGCCGGTCCTGCCGGTCCCCCGGCCGGGGGAGACCGGCCAGACCGGCCCTCCCTGCCGCGTGACCGCCCGCGGGTCGCCCCGGACGGCTCAGCTGAGCGCGCGGGCGGTGTGGATCAGGGGCACGTGGCTGAACGCCTGCGGGAAGTTGCCCACCAGCCGCCTGTAACGGGGGTCGTACTCCTCGGCCAGCAGGCCCACGTCGTTGCGCAGCGCGAGCAGGCGCTCGAACAGCTCGACGGCCTCGTCCTTGCGGCCGATCATCGCCAGCGCCTCGGCCAGCCAGAAGCTGCACGCCAGGAACGCGCCCTCGCCACCGGGCAGGCCGTCCACGTCGTTGTCGGGGGAGACCGGGTAGCGCAGCACGAAGCCGTCGACCATCAGCTCGCGCTGGATCGCCTCCACCGTCCCGACCACGCGCGGGTCCTCCGGGGGCAGGAAACCGACGATGGGGATCAGCAGCAGCGCCGCGTCCAGCTCCTGCGAGCCGTACGACTGGGTGAAGGTGCCGCGTACCGGGTCGAAGCCCTTGTCGCAGATCTCGGCGTGGATCCGGTCGCGCAGCTCCTTCCAGTGCTTCAGCGGGCCGGGCTTGCCGAACGCCTCCACCTGCCGGACGGCCCGGTCCAGGGCGACCCAGCACATGACCTTGGAGTGCACGAAGTGCCGGCGCGGCCCGCGGACCTCCCACAGCCCCTCGTCCGGGTCCCCCCAGTGCTGCTCGACGTAGGAGATCAGCTCGAACTGCAGGGTCCACGCCCGCTGGTCGGCCTCCAGCCCGGAGACGCGGGACAGGTGCAGGGAGTTCATCACCTCGCCGTAGACGTCCAGCTGGAGCTGCTCCACGGCGCCGTTGCCGATCCTGACCGGCCGGGAGTTCTCGTACCCGGGCAGCCAGTCGAGCTCCAGCTCCGTCAGCCGCCGCTCCCCGGCGACGCCGTACATGATCTGCAGGTCCTGGGCGCGGCCGGCGATGGCCCGCAGCAGCCACGAGCGCCAGGCGCGGGCCTCGTCGAGGTACCCGGCGCCGATGAGCGCGTCCAGGGTCATGGTGGCGTCGCGCAGCCAGCAGTAGCGGTAGTCCCAGTTGCGGACGCCGCCGATGTCCTCGGGCAGCGAGGTGGTGGGGGCGGCGACGATGCCGCCGGTGGGGGCGTAGGTGAGCGCCTTGAGCGTGATGAGCGAGCGGACCACGGCGTCCCGCCACGGCCCCCGGTAGGTGCACTTCTCCACCCACTCGGCCCACAGCGCCTCGGTCTCGGCGAGCTGGTGGTGCGGGTCGATCTCGTCGGGCCGGGGCTCGTGCGAGGGGTGCCAGGTGAAGACGAAGGCCATGCTGTCCCCCTCCGACACCGTGAACGTGGCGTGGTGGGCGTAGTCGCCGCCCTCCAGCGGGACGGGGGAGTGCAGCCAGACCGAGTCGGGCCCGCCGACGGCCTGCAGGATGTCCCCGTCACGGCGCACCCAGGGCACGATCCGGCCGTAGTCGAAGCGGATGCGGATCTCGGTGGCCATCTCCACCGCCCCCGACACGCCCTCGACGATCCGTACCAGATCGGGGTTGGTGTGACGGGTGGGCATGAAGTCGGTCACCCGCACGGTGCCGGTCGGGGTGTCCCACTCGCTCTCCAGGACGAGGGTCTCCCCCCGGTAGCGCCGCCGGGTGGCGCGCGGGCGCTCGGCGTGCGCCGGCCCGATCCACCACTGCCCGTTCTTCTTGTCGCCCAGCAGCGCCCCGAAGCACGAGGGCGAGTCGAACCGCGGCAGGCAGAGCCAGTCGATGGAGCCGTTCCGGCCGACCAGGGCGGCCGACTGCATGTCGCCGATGAGCGCGTAGTCCTCGATCCACATGCCTCGACGCTAGTGCCTCACCCGAGGTGCGCGCTCCCCCCGGAGGGGCGTCAGGGGGGCGCGACGGCCCGTTCCGCCGGATGCTCGCGCATCATCGCGTGCAGCCGGCCGGCGAACGCCAGCAGCACCAGCGACGCCACGATGGCGATGCCCGCCAGCGTGAGGAAGTACGCGGGCTCGGACATGTACCGTCTCAGCCGCCAGGTCTGCCCGCCCACCGCGTCGCCCACCGAGAACGAGATGAACCACAGTCCCAGCATCTGGCTCTTGAACGCCTCGGGGGCGAGCTTGGTGGTGACCGAGAGCCCGACCGGGCTCAGTGCCAGCTCCCCGAAGACCTGGACGAAGTAGACCAGCACCAGCCACCACACCGAGATCCTGCCGCCCAGGGCCAGCCGCGCGGCCAGGGCCATGAGCACGAAGCTCACCCCGTTGAGGAACAGGCCCGCGGCGAACTTCTGCGGGGCGCTCACCCGGTTGCCCAGCCTGACCCACAGGGCCGCGAAGACCGGCACCAGGAGCATGATGAAGAACGGGTTGAACGCCTGGGTGGTCGCGGGGGTGATCCGCAGGCCGAACAGCGACAGGTCCGTCCTGTTCTGCGCGAAGAACAGCAGCACGGTCGGCGCCAGGTCGTAGATCATCCAGAAGATCGCGGAGGCGATGAAGAGCCAGACGTAGGCCTTCACCCGCGAGCGCTCGTCGCCGGTCAGGTTGTGGCTGCCGAGCAGCACGTAGCCGAAGTACAGCACCGGAACGGCCACGATGAACAGCGTCATCACCAGCGCGAAGGCGTCCAGCGTGAACGTGCCGGACGCCACCCAGGCGGCCAGCGCGGCGGCGACCACCACGACGGCGACGGCGACGGCGATCAGGAAGTGCCCGCGCTCGGCCGAGGTCATCCGGTGCCCCGGCCGCTCGCCCACCCCCCGCAGGTGGCGCCCGCCCAGCACGTACTGCGCCAGGCCGAGCGCCATCCCGACCGCCGCCGCGCCGAAGCCCAGGTGCCAGCGGTCCCCCGAGGCCAGCCAGCCGACGACCAGGGGGGCGACGAAGGCTCCGATGTTGATGCTGAGGTAGAAGATCGAGAAGCCCGCGTCCCTGCGCCCGTCCTCGTCCGGCGGGTACAGCCTGCCGACCATCGTGGAGACGTTCGGCTTGAGCAGGCCCGTCCCGACGATGATCAGCAGCAGCCCGAGCACCACGAAGACGCCGCCCCGCACCGGGACGGCCATGCTGATGTGACCGAACATGATCACAAAACCGCCCCAGAGCACCGCCCTGCGGGCCCCGAGCACCCGGTCGGCGATCCAGCCGCCGGGCAGGGCGACCAGGTAGATGAGGGCGCCGTAGATGCCGATGACCGCCTGCGCGGTCTGCTCGCTCAGGCCCAGGCCACCGGTCGCGGGGGAGGCGGCCATGAAGGTCGCGAGGATGGCCCGCAGCCCGTACCAGCTGAAGCGCTCCCACAGCTCGGTGCCGAACAAGGTGGCGAGGCCGCGCGGATGCCCGAAGAAGGTCCTCTCGCGAGCCGGTCCCTGCGATGACATGCGCCCCCCTGACGACGTGTGATCGAGTGGACACTCTACGTACGAGATCCGGCGACACGCGGGCGCGGCCGGGCACGGTGGCGTTTCTTCTCCCTTTCAGGGGCTTGTCCGGAGGGAACGGCGTGTGGTGCGATGCATGCCACTTGCGCAAGCGAACACTTTCTGGAGGAGCGCCATGGCCGGTGTCCTTGATGAGCGCGCGGAGATCGAGCGGGAGATCGCGGGCCGCACGGTCTGCGATCAGCTGAAGGAGGCCGCCGACGGCAATCCCGACGCCCCGGCCTACTCCGACCCGGTCGAGGGGGGCTGGTCGACGCTGACCTACTCGCAGGCGCGGCAGCGGGTCCTGGAGATCGCCGCGGGATTCGCCGCCCTCGGGCTGGAACCCGGCGAGGCCGTCGCGCTCATGATGGTCAACCGCAGCGAGCACGTGCTGGCGGACCTGGGCGCGGTGCACGCCGGCGCGGTGTCCTGCTCGGTCTACTCGACGTTCGCCCCCGAGCAGGTCGCCTTCGTCGCCTCCGACGTGCAGGCCAGGGTCGCGGTGCTCGGCGGCCCGGCCGAGCTGTCCAGGTGGGAGCCGGTCCTCGACGACCTCCCCGAGCTGCGCACGATCATCATGCTGGACGGTGCCCCGGCCGGTGACCGCTTCATGAGCTGGGACGACTTCCTGGCCCTGGGCCGCGAGCGGCTCGCCGCCGACCCCGGGGCCGTCGACGCCCGCTGGCGGGCGGTGAACGCCGACGACGTCCTCACCGTGCTCTACACCTCCGGCACCACCGGCAACCCCAAGGGCGTGCCGCTGACCCACGCCAACGTGTTCTTCGAGGTCGTGGCCACCAACCGGATGGCCGACCTGCCGGTTCGGGGCACCCAGATCTCCTACCTGACCTACGCGCACATCGCCGAGCGGGTGCTCAGCCTCTACCTGCCGCTGTTCAAGTTCTCGCACACCCACTTCTGCACCGACCTCGCCCAGCTCGGCGCCACCCTCGGGCAGGTCAAGCCGGTGCTGTTCTTCGGCGTCCCGCGGGTGTGGGAGAAGATGATGGCCCGCCTGCAGGCGCTGCTGGCCACCCAGTCCGAGGAGCAGCAGGAGAACGTGCGCGCGGCCATGGCCGCGGGACTCGCCTACGTCGAGGCCAACCAGTACGGGCGCACCCCCTCGCCCGAGGTGACGGCCGCCTACGAGCAGGCCGACGCCTCCCTGCTGGCGATCATCCGGTCGATGATCGGCTTCGAGAACGCCGGCTGGCTCGCCACCGCGGCCGCCCCCATGCCGCTGGAGGTGCAGCGCTTCTTCGCCGGTCTCGGCCTGCGGATCCTGGACGTGTACGGCATGACCGAGACCACCGGCGCGTTCACCGCCAACGCCCCCGAGCGCTTCAAGCTCGGCACGGTCGGCCAGGCGGGGCCGGGCGTCGAGGTCCGCATCGCCGAGGACGGCGAGATCCTCACCCGCAGCCCGGCCAACACCCGCGGCTACCTGCGCCGTCCCGAGGCCACCGCCGAGCTGATCGACGCCGACGGCTGGCTGCACACCGGCGACGTGGGCTCCATCGACGAGGACGGCTTCGTCAGCATCGTCGACCGGAAGAAGGAACTCATCATCACCGCCGGGGGCGAGAACATCTCCCCGGCCAACATCGAGAACTACCTCAAGGAGCACCCGCTCATCGGCCAGGCCCTCGCCTACGGCGACGGCAGGCCGTACCCGGTGGCGATCCTCACCCTCGACGGCGAGGTGGCCCCCGGCTGGGCCCAGGCGAACGGCATCACCTTCACCACCCTGGCGGACCTGGCCGAGCACCCCGACGTGCTCAAGGCCGTCGAGGGCGCGATCGCCGTCGCCAACGAGAAGCTGGCCCGCGTCCAGCAGATCAAGCGCTGGCGGCTGCTGCCGGTGGAGTGGACGGCCGAGACCGCCGAGCTCACCCCGAGCCTGAAGCTCAAGCGCCGGGTCATCCACGCCAAGTACGCCGAGATCATCGACGAGATGTACCGCGACTGACCGCGGCCCGCCGCGCGCCCCCCGTGAAGGGGCCCGTCCGCGAGGGGGGCGCGTGGTGGGGGCGGGGACAGGGGACGCCGGGCGGGCGCCGTTTTGCCCAACGGGGCGTGTGTCCTCTACCCCCCTGTTACCGCCGTCCTCCTAGCGTCGTGATCATGACGATCAGAGTTCTTCTCGCCTCCCTCGCGGCGGGGGCCGCGGCCCTGCCGGCCGGGGCCGTGCCCCCGGCGCCCCCGGCTTCCCCGGCTTCCCCGGCTTCCCAGGCTTCTCCGGCCCTGACCGGCGCCCCGGCCGCCGCCGTCGAGGACCTGACGATCCGCTCGGTGACCCTGCGCCCCCCGGCCCCGGTGGTCGGCCCCGCCGACTCGGTGCGCATGGTGGTGGAGGTGGTGGCCCGGGGCGTCGCCGGCCCCGAGGGAGTGACGATCAAGGTCGAGCCGGGCCTGCCGCCCGGCTCGGTGGACACCTTCTTCCCCCTCACCGCTCCCCACCGGCAGGCCCGTCCCGGCAAAACCCCCGCGCCCCGCCCGGGAGGCGGCCCCGGCGGCGCGCCCGGTCCCGCACCCCGGCCGGGCCACGGTCACGGTCACGGTCACGGCCACGGTCACGGCCATGACCGGGGCCCGGCCCTCGCGCCCGGTCCGGCACCCGTCCGGCCCGCCCCCGCGCGCCTGGCCCCAGCCCGTCCCGGAACGGGGACCGGCGCGTCCGCGCCCGGTGAGGGCTGGGAGACCTGGCGCTTCGTACCGGAGAAGAGCCTGAGCCGCTGGTACCCGGCCGGGCCCTGGACGGTCACGGTCAACGCCGGCGCCGCCGACGGCACCCGGCTCACCGGCTACCGGGGATTCCTGCTGAAGCGCCTGACCAGGTTCGGCGGGGTCCAGGTGGCCAGGCAGGGACCGGCCGTGCGGGTGACGGGCGTGCTGAACCGGGTCGATCCGCAGGGGGACCTCGACTACGCGCCCTTCCCCGGCCAGCCCGTCGAGATCCTGCACCGGCCGGGACGGGAGCACGGCTGGACGACGGTGGCCGAGGTGGTGACCGACGACCACGGGCGCCTCGCCCGGACCGTGCAGGGCCGCACCGGCGGCGAGTGGCGGCTCCGGTTCGAGGGGACGAGCCGCTACGCCCCCAGGGTGGGCGTCGTCCACCGGGTGGCCGCGGGGTAGCGTCAGGCCAGCGCGTGGACCGCGGCGCCGAACAGCGCGGGCATCCGCCGGGCGGCCGGGACGATCAGCCGTCCCGCCGTCCGGTAACGGCGGGTGCCCACCAGCGCTCCGGTGAGCATCCGGTGCCGCCGGGACAGGCGCCGCCAGGCCGGCTCGTACGCCTCCGGGGTGCCCGCCCGCAGGCAGTCCACCAGCAGCCGCGCGGACGTCAGCGCGAGCGACACCCCCTCACCGGTGAGCGCGTCGACGTACCCCGCCGCGTCGCCGACCAGCAGCACCCGCCCGGCGACCCGGGAACGCACCCGCTGGCGCAGCGGCCCCGCGCCGCGCACCGGGGTCGCCGCCGGGCCGTCCAACCGTTCCAGCAGCGCGGGGAAGTCCGCCAGATGCTCGGGGTAGCCGCGCCGCCGCGAGCTCAGCACCGCGACGCCCACCAGGTTCTCGCCCACCGGCGTCACGTACGCCTCGCCGTCGGCCGCCCAGTGCACCTCGACGAAGTCCGTCCACGGGGCGATCGGGTAGTGCCTGCGCAACCCGTACCTGCGCGGCCCGTGAAAGGGCAGCTCCAGGCCCAGCCGGGCGCGCAGCGGGGAGTGCAGGCCGTCGGCGGCCACCATCCAGCGGGCCCGCAGCCCCGCGGCCTCGACCAGGTCGCCGTCCTGCCGTACGTCCTCCACCCTGCCGCGCACGACCCGCACGCCCAGCTCCCGCGCCCGCAGGGCCAGCCCGGCGTGCAGCGTGGTCCGCCGCACGCCCAGGCCGAACCCGTCGCGGAACTCCGCCTCGACCGCGTGACGCCGGTCGAGGTAGCGGATGCCGCGCAGCGGCCTGCCCTCGGCCAGCACGCCCAGCTCCCGCAGGGCCGCGGCGCCGCTGGGCATCAGCCCCTCGCCGCACGCCTTGTCCACCGGTACGGGCCTGGGCTCGACGACCACCGCCTCCATCCCGGCCATGGTCGCGTGGATGGCGGTGGCCAGCCCGGCCGGTCCGCCGCCCGCGATCAGGACGTCGATCACCCGGTTTCCCGCCCGCCGGCCGGTGCCGACGTGCCGGGCGACGCGCCCGATGACGCGCCGGCCGGCGGGCCCGCCGACGCGGCCAGGGCCTCCTCCTCGCAGCGGATCCGCACCACCATCAGTGCGGCGTTGAGCACGGTGAAGGCCAGCGCGGTGATCCACGCGCCGTGCACCAGGGGCAGTGCGGCGCCCTCCACGGCGACCGCGACGTAGTTGGGGTGGCGCAGCCAGCGCAGCCGGTAGGGGCCGCGCTCCACCAGCGGCATCCCGGGGACCACGACCACCTGGGTGTTCCACTGCGGCCCCAGCGCGGTGATGCACCACCAGCGCAGTCCCTGCGCGGCCACCACCAGGGCGAACATCGGCCAGCCGAGCGCCGGGACGAAGGGCCGGTCGGCCAGCCCCGCCTCCAGCAGGCATCCGGCCAGCAGGCCGGTGTGCAGGGCGACCATCCACGGATAGTGGCCCCGCCCGTAGGTCACTCCGCCGCGCTCCGCGCTCCAGCGCGAGTTGCGCCGGGCCACGACCAGTTCGGCGACGCGCTCCAGCCCGACGAGCAGCAGGAGCAGCAGGTACCAGGACGACAGATGCCAGGACATCGGGCTCCTACCAGCGCAGCAGTACGAGTTCGGAACAGAAGCCCGGCCCCATCGCCAGCAGGAGCCCCGGGGTGCCGGGCGGCGGCGGCCGCAGGGCCAGGGTATCCCGCAGGACGTGCAGGACCGAGGACGAGGACAGGTTCCCGATCGTGGCGAGCGAGCGCCAGGTGAGGTCCAGCGCGCCCTCCGGGAGCTCCAGCGTCTCCTGCACCGCCTCCAGCACCTTGGGGCCGCCGGGGTGGCAGACCCACGCCGTCACGTCCGCGCCGGTCAGCCCGTGGTCGGCCAGGAAGTCGCGCACGTCGTCGGCCAGGTAGGTGCGCACCACCTCCGGGACGCTGGCGTCCAGCACCACGCGGAAACCGCTGTCGCCGACGTCCCAGCCCATCACGTGCTCGGACCCTGGATACAGGTGGCTGCGCGAGGCCACCACCTGGGGACCGGGCGCCGGGGACGCGGCCGCGGCCGCGGAGAGCCGGGACGTCCCGGACGCGGGGGAGGTCCCGGCGGGACCGGAGGGGCCGGGTGTCCCGGGCGCCCCGCTCGCCGGGGAGGACCCGGCAGGACCGCAGGGCCGGGTCGTGGCCGCGGTCACCGCGCCGGTGCCCGCGCCTGTGCCTGTGCCCGCGGCACCGGACGGCTCGTCCTGGCCGGGGACGCCCGCGGCGTCCGTCCCGTTCCCCGGGGACGACACCGGCGCCGACGGCGGGCCGTAGAACACCCCGGCGCGGCGCGGACGCCACTCGTCGCCGCAGGCCACCACGGCCGTCGCGCCGTCACCGAACAGGGCGCTGGCCACCATGTTGGCGATGGAGGCGTCACCGCGCTGCAGGGTCAGCGAGCACAGCTCGACCGAGAGCAGCACGGCGAGCTGGTCCGGCCAGCCGTGCAGGTAGTCGTGCAGGCGGCCGATCCCGGCTGCGCCCGCGACGCAGCCGAGCCCGAAGATCGGGGTCCGCTTGACGTCCGGGCGCAGCCCGAGCCGGCCGGCGATGCGCGCGTCCACCGACGGTGCCGCCAGGCCGGTCACCGAGGTGAAGATGATCATGTCCACGTCCTCGGGCGCCGCCCCGGCGTCCTGGAGCGCGCCGCTCACCGCCTCGACGCCCAGTTCCATCGCCGTCTCGACGAAGGCGGCGTTGGCCGCACCGAAACCGTCCAGCTTGGCGTACCGTTCCAACGGCAGCGCCAGGTGGCGGGACTCCACCCGCGCGGAGGCGTGCAGCCGGTCGAGCAGCAGGCGGCTGGATCCCTCGGGCAGGCACGCCCGCGCGAACGCGTCGGTGATGTCCGCCTGGGAGTGCCGGTTCGGTGGAAGCGCGCCGCGGACAGCGACGATTCGCGTCATCTGAACAACCACCCCCGGCTTACGAAACGTAGACACCTCCCTTTTGCCCAGCCGAGTCCTTCGCATGCGTGGCGACGACCGCGATGCCCGCTTTCCGGGACGGCCCGGCTTACCATCGGTCCGTGACGACGAGCCGGTCCTCGAATCCGCGCCCGGGGCCGGTGCTCCGGGCCGCGCCGGCGTTGCTGCTGGCCTGCCACCCGGTGCCGACCGTGGCGGTGACCGTCCTGGTGACCGCGCTGGCCGTGGCGAGCGGGCGCGACGCGGCCGGGTGCGTCCTGGTGGCCGCGGCCGTGCTGACCGGGCAGCTCTCGGTCGGCTGGTGCAACGACGCGGTGGACGCGGCGCGCGACGCCGCCGCGGGCCGTACCGACAAACCCGTCGCCGGTGGCGCGGTGAGCGGGCGCGCGGTGTGGGCCGCCGCGTTCACCGCGCTGGCGCTCTGCGTGCCGCTCTCGCTGGCCTCAGGGCCGGTGGCCGGCGCCGTCCACCTCGTCGGCGTCGCCGCGGCCTGGGCCTACGACCTCGGGCTCAAGGCGACGGTGCTCTCCTGGCTGCCGTACGCGGTGGGGTTCGGCTCGCTGCCGGCGTTCGTGACGCTGGGCCTGCCGGGACAGCCCTGGCCGGCCTGGTGGGCGATCCCGGCCGCCGCGCTGCTGGGCTGCGGGGCGCACCTGGCCAACGTGCTCCCCGACATCCCGGCGGACCTCGCGGGCGGGATCCGGGGCTGGCCGCAGCGGCTGGGCGCCGCCCGCGTCCGCGCCCTGATCCCGGTGCCGCTGCTGGCGGCGACGGCCCTGCTCGTCCTGGGGCCCGGGGGATCGCCGGGGCCGGGAGGCTGGGCGGCCCTGGCCGTGGCCGGGGCCTTCACCGCGGGCGGGCTGGCGCTGGGCCGCGGCTCACCGCGCGTGCCGTTCGCCGCGGCGATCGCGGTCGCCGCGGTCGACGTCGCGCTGCTCCTCGCCGGCGGTACCGCCCTCACCGCTGCCTGACCCGCGCCCCGGCCCCCCGGGCTTCCGCTCCCGGGGCTTCCCGCTCCCGGGTCTCCCGGCCCGTTCCCCGGGCCCCCGGCCCCTTCCCGTCTCCCGTTCCCGCCTCCCGTTCCCCGGGCTCCCGGGCGGGAGAGCGCTCAGCGCGCCGCCGTGGACACCGGGGTGTCCCAGGAGACGCGGTAGTCGTACATCCAGGCCATCGCGTTCCCCTTCGCCACCTGACGCATGACCACCGGCAGCACGAGGTCGCGGACGAAGGCGCCCGCGCCCCCCGGGGCCTTGCCGCTCCCGTTCCGCCTGCCCTGCGCCACGATCCGCTCCACCCGGTCGCGGCGCAACCGCTCGAAGGCGGCGAACGCGTCCCGGGTCCCGGGGACGTCGCGCAGGCACGTGGCCAGCACGACCGCGTCCTCGATCGCCATGGAGGCCCCCTGGCCCGCCGAGGGCGAGGTGGCGTGCGCGGCGTCGCCCACGATGACCATGCGGTCGTTGAACCAGCGCGGCACCGAGGGGAAGTCGTAGGTGTTCCAGGCGGGCGGGATGTCTCCGGCCGCGCGGATGATGTCGAGCATCGGCCCGGTGTCGTCCCGGAAGAGCTCCTCCAGCCGGGCGCGCCACTGGTCCGGGGTGATCGCCGCGAGCTCCTCGCGGGTCGGCTCCCTGGGGCTCGGCGGGTTGGCGAACCACCACACCTGGCCGTCGGGGTGGACCAGGTAGCCGAAGAAGCACTTCTTGCCGAAGATGAAGTGGCTCGTCCCCGGCTCACCCGGCACGGTGACGCCCGTCGCGAAACCGCCGGTGTTCAGCAGCCCGACGTGCCGGGCACGGGGAGCGCCCGGGTCGATGAGCGTGCGGGTGCGCGAGCGCAGCCCGTCGGCGCCGATCAGCAGGTCGCCCTCGGCCGTGCCGCCGTCGGCGAAGACCGCCCGCACCCCGTCGCCGGTGATCGAGGCGTCGACCAGGCGCCTGCCGTAGGTGATGCGCACGCCGCGCCGTACGGCCTCGTCGCGCAGCGTGCGGTAGAGGTCGGCGCGCTTCACCGTCCGGCCGGGCTGCGCCAGGGAGGCGAGCCGCCTGCCGCGGCTGTTGAAGATCAGCATTCGGGGCGAGTCCATGCCCAGGGAGGCGACCTGCTCGCGCAGGTCGAGGACGCGCAGGGCCTCGAGCCCGTTGATCGCGATGGTGAGGAAGGCCCCCACGCTGTCGGAGCCGCGGTCGTAGGCCTCGAAGACCTCCACGTCGAGGCCGGCCCGCCGCAGGGCCATGGCCGTCACCGGGCCGGCGATGCCGCCGCCGATGATCAAAGCTTTTTTAGTCATGAGATGACTATACATAGAATGACTATGGTTCGTCGCCCCGTACGATGGGTCCCATGTCCACGAGGCGCTCACCCCTGGCCATGGCCCTGCTCTCCCTGGTCTCCGAGGCGCCGATGCACGCCTACCGGATGCAGCAGCTGATCAAGGAGCGGCACAAGGACGACGTGGTCAACGTCGCGCAGCGCAACAGCGTGTACCAGACCATCGACCGGCTGCTGCGCGACGGCCTCATCGCGGTGCGCGAGACCCTGCGCGAGGAGAACCGCCCCGAGCGGACCGTCTACGAGCCCACCGAGACGGGGCTGGAGACGCTGCGGGCGTGGATGCGCACGATGCTCTCCACCCCGGCCCGGGAGTTCCCGGAGTTCCCCGCCGCGCTCGCCTTCCTGCCCGTGCTGCCGCCCGACGAGGTCCGGGCCGCGCTCGACGAGCGCCTGGAGGCGCTCGCGGCGCAGCTGGCGAGGCTGGAGGGCGACCTGGTGGAGGGGGCGGCCTTCCTGTCCCGGGTGTTCCTGGTGGAGTCGGAGTACCAGCGTGCCGTGCTGCGGGCCGAGCTCGACTACGTCCGCGAGCTCGCCGACGACCTGCGCGCCGGGCGGATCACCTGGCACCGCCCGCAATAGGAAAGGGCGTTTCGGATAGCCGTTCGGTCGTCATCCGGCTGGAAACAAAAGCGGATCGGCGGGCCCGCCGACGTCCGGAAAGCTTTTTCTCAAACCGTGTTAAGGGAATGACCGAAACGCCGGGTCAAGGGCGGGAAGCGCCTACTTCTCTCGCCGGGAATGCCTTTTCTCGCCATTCTCCTATTTCGTTATTGGTTTTGTGGGTTTTCATGGCGAGACCGGCGTCCCGGCGTCGGCCTGCATCCTTCCTGCGGCCGGACGGCCGCGTATCCGCGCCGCTCCGGGGCGTGACCGCCCTGTGGGCGGGGAACGAGGCGCAGGTGGCCGCGGGCGTTCCGGGAGGCCGCTCGTCCGCCCCGGACCAATGATATTTCCCCCCATTGACACCTTCTGGACATTTAGGGAATATGCAGAAGGTTTTCATTCGGCCCCCACATGATCGAAAAACTCGCCGGGTCTTCCGGACGGGTTCCTGAAGCGATTCAGTCCTCTTTTCCGACCGATGCGGGCCTTTTCCGGTCCGCCGACCTTCCGTGCCCGCGACGGGCGCCCTCCACGTTCACCGCCGCCACCCCCGACGCCACCGGCACCGCGTGACCACGACCGCGCCGGCGGTGTGACCGCGCCTGCCCCGACGCCCCGACGCCCCGACGCCCCGACGTTTCCGACGAGAAGACCAGCCAGCCCAGCACCGAGGAGCCCGACGGTGAACACAGACGAGGAGGGGGCGGCGCCCACCCTGCCGTCATCGCAGACCCCGCAGACCGGGAAGGCCCGCCTGGCCCTGCACGGCGGTGACCCCGTCCGGCGCACCCCCTGGCCGACCTACGACAAGGGGGCCGTCTTCGTCCACCCCGAGGACGAGGAGGCGGCACTGCGCGCCATCCGCAGCCACCTGTACTTCCGCTACGACTACCGGGCCCAGCACGACACCGAGTGCGGCAGGTTCGAGGAGGACCTGTGCCGCTACCTCGGCAGCAGGCACGCGCTGGCCGTGTCCAGCGGCACCACCGCGATCGCGCTCGCCATCATGGCGGCCGGCATCCCGCCCGGCTCCCTGATCGCCTGCCCCGGCTTCACCTTCGTCGCCACCCCCAGCGCCATCGTGCTCGCCGGATGCACCCCGCTGCTGGTGGAGGTGGACGAGAACCTGCAGATGGACCTGGACGACCTGCGCCGCCGCTGGACGCCCGGGATCAAGGGGATCCTGGTCGTCCACATGCGCGGTTTCGCCGCCGACGTGGAGGCGCTGACGCGCTTCGCCGCCGAGATGGGCGTACCGCTGTTCGAGGACGCCGTCCCGGCCTTCGGCGCCGAGCTGAGGGGCCGCAAGCTCGGCACCTTCGGCCTCGCGGGCGCCTTCAGCACCCAGTCCGACAAGTCGCTCAACTGCGGCGAGGGCGGGTTCCTGGCCACGGACGACAGCGTGCTCTTCGCCCGCGCGGTGGTGCTCTCCGGAGCGTACGAGGGGCGTTTCCGCAGGCACTTCCCGGACGGCGACCCGCCGATCGCCACCGACCTGGACCTGCCGCTGCTCAGCTTCCGGATGGACGAGATCCGCGCGGCCCTGCTGCGCGCGGAGATGAAACGGCTGCCGCTCCGGCTGGAACGCTTCCGGACCAACTACGCCTACGTGGCCCAGGCGCTCGCCGACCTCCCGCAGATCGCCATCCGCCGGCCCGTGGCGCCCGGGGCCTACCTGGGCGAGGCGTTCATCTTCCGGGTCCCCGGCGCGGACGCCGGGTGGTTCGCCCGCGCCCTGTGCTGCGAGGGCGTCGACGCGCGCAACCTCGGCTCCGACAGGGACACCAACGTGCGGGTCTTCTGGAACTGGCGGTTCCTGTTCGGCGACCAGGACGTCGAGGAGATCAAGGCGCTGCTGCCCGCGACCACCCGGCACCTGCGGGAGGCGGTCGACGTCCCGCTCTCCTCCAGCCTCTCGACCGAGGACTGCGACCACCTGATCAGGGCGGTCCGCAAGGTCGCGGGCGCACTCGGCACGAACCGTCACGCGCCCGATCCGGTACGCCCCGATCCGGTAGGCCCCGATCCGGTGCGGTCCGGGCCGGTCGGCACCGCTCCCGCCGGGCAGTAGCGGTGGACGCCTCCGCCGGGGGGAGCCGGATCCCGCGCCTGGCCCTCTTCGGGGTCTTCGGCGGCCTGTTCTGCGGCTACCTGGGACTGACCGCGGCGATCCCGGTGCTGCCGGGCTTCGTCCGGGAGCGCTTCGGCGCCGGGGACCTCGCGGTCGGGCTGGTGGTCACGGCGACGGCGCTGACCGCGCTGCTGGTGCGTCCCGTCTCCGGCCACCTGGCCGACAGGTACGGCCACCGGCGCGTCATGGGCGCGGGCGCGCTGCTCGTCGCCGCGGGCGGCCTGCTGTACTTCCTCCCGCTCGGCCTGGGCGGTCTCGTCGCCGTCCGCCTGCTGGTCGGCGTCGGCGAGGCGTCGCTCTTCACCGCGGGCGCCGTCTGGGTCGTGTCGCTCGCGCCGCACGAGCGCCGCGGGCAGCTGATCGGCCTCTACGGCGTCAGCATGTGGGGCGGGATCTCGGCCGGGACCTTCCTCGGCGCGACGCTGCTGAACCTCGGCTACGGCGCGGTCTGGGGTTTCACCGCCGCCGCCGCCCTCCTCGGCCTGCTGCTGATCCTCTCCGTCCCGGCGGCCACCCGCACCGGCCGGCCCGCCGCGCAGGCACCGGCCGCGCGGGCACCGGGCGACGGGAGGGGGCGGCCGGGCCGGTGGCAGACCCTGCTGCCGCGCCCGGCCCTGCTGCCCGGCCTGGCACTCGCGCTCGCCTCCGCCGGATACGCCGGCGTCGCCGCCTTCGTCGTCCTGCACCTGCAGACCAGGGGCGTGGGCTCGGGCGTCGTGGCGCTCAGCGTCTTCAGCGCCGTCTACGCCGGCACGCGGCTGGTCATCGGCCACCTGCCGGACCGGCTCGGGGCACGCCGGGTCGCGACCTGGTCCGGCGTCGGCGAGGCCACCGGGCTCGCGATCATCGCCCTGGCACCGAACCTGCCCGTCGCCGTGCTCGGAAGCGTGGTGATGGGGGTCGGGTTCTCCCTGCTGCACCCCTCGCTGGCCCTGATGGTGATGGACCGCGCCGACCCCTCCGCGCAGGGGGCCGCGCTCGGCGCCTACACCTCCTTCTGGGACCTGGGCCTGAGCGTCTGGGGACCGCTGACCGGGGTGGTCGCGGCCGTCTTCGGGTACCCCGCCGTCTTCGTCGCCGGCGCCTGCTGCGCGCTGGCGGCCGTGGCGGTGGCGCTGAGTGTACGCCCGCCGGACACCGAGCCGGCGGCGGTGAGTCGAGTCAGGAGCACGCCTTGAACACATCGGACCGGTCACCGCTCACGATCCTGTGCATCACCGGCTGGTGCCGCAACGGCAGCACCATCATCGGCAACATCCTCAACGAGGTCCCGGGGGTCTTCCACGTCGGGGAGCTGCACTTCCTGTGGAGGAACTCCGTGGGCAGGGGCGCGAACGGTTCCTGCGGCTGCGGCAGGCCGCTGACCGAGTGCGCGCTCTGGTCGGAGGTCCTGCGGACCGTCCGGCCCGACGGGCTCTCGGCGAAGGCCCACGCCGACGCCGTCATCCGCCGCCAGCGCTCCTGCGTGCGGACCCGCCACACCTGGCGCGTCCTGCGCCGCGGCCTGTACCGCGACGACGTCCGCGAGCACGCCGCCCTGATGACGCGGACCTACCACACCGTCGCCGGGCTGACGGACGCGCGCGTGATCGTCGACACCACCAAGATCCCCGGCGAGGCGGCCCTGCTGCCGTACCTGGACGGGGTGCGGCCCTACTACGTCCACCTGGTACGCGACCCGCGCGCGGTCGCCCAGTCCTGGAGCAGGGAGAAGGACTACTGCTACGTCATGTCGTCCCCGAAGAGCACGGCCTACTGGCACGGCTTCAACGTGGCCTCGCAGGCCATCCTCCGGCACCACCGGGAGCGGTCGGTGTTCCTGCGCTACGAGGACTTCATCGCCGACCCCGAGACGACGATCGGCAGGCTGCTCCGGTTCTGCGGCGCCGACCCGGCGGGCAACCCGGTGCGCGGCCGGACGGTCGAGCTGCACACCAACCACACGGTCACCGGCAACCCGGACCGCTTCAACACCGGCACCACCCTCATCAGGGACCGGGACGACTCCTGGACGACCCGGCTGCCCCGGCGGGCCCGGCTGGCCGCGACGACGCTGTCGTGGCCGCTGTTCGGAAGCTACGGCTACACCCGGGGCGGCCCGCTCCACGCCGTCCCGCGTACCGGGACCACCAGGCCACCGGTGAACGAGGAACGCCAGAAGGAGGACGGTTGGACCTGGGACTGAACGGCAGGGTGGCGCTCGTCGCCGGTGGATCGAGCGGGCTCGGTCTCGCCGCGGCCATGGAACTGGCCCGGGAGGGCGCGCACGTCGCGATCGGCGCGCGAGACCCCGGCCGGCTCGCCGAGGCCGGGCGAAGGCTGAAGGAGGTGGCGCGCGGACGCGTCCACACCACCGTCGTCGACATCACCGACGAGGCTGCGGCCCGCCGCTGGGTCGGCGACGTCGCCGCGGACCTCGGCGCGCTCCACGTCGTCCTGGTCAACGGCGGCGGCCCGCCGATCGGCACGGCCTCCCGGTTCGAGCCGTCCGAGTACCGGGAGGCCGTCGACAGGGTGCTGCTCCCGGCGGTGACCCTCGCCCTGGCGGCGCTGCCGCACCTGCGGGCCGCGCGCTGGGGACGGCTGCTGTTCGTGACCTCGGAGACGGCGAGCGTCCCCGTCGCCCAGCTCGCGCTGTCGGGGGTGACCCGCGCCGCCGTCGTGCGCTTCGCCCAGTCCCTCGCCACCGAGGTCGGCCGCGACGGGATCACCGTCAACGTGCTCGCGCCGGCCGCCACCCGTACCCCGCCGGTGGAGCGGGCCGCGGCCAGGCTGGCCGGGGACGGCGGCGACCCCGAGGCGGAGCTGCGCGCCATGGGACGGCACAACGCGCTGGGCCGCATCGCGACCCCCGAGGAGTTCGCCGCCGTCGCCGCCTTCCTCGCGGGGGAGCGGGCCTCGTTCGTCACCGGCGTGGTCCACCTGATCGACGGCGGCGCCAGCGTGACGGGGGCCGAACCGGACCACCTCACCTCCGCCACCAAGGACACCTACACCTGACGCCCGGCACGCCCGCCGGGACCCCGCGAGGGTCCTCACGGGCGCCGGACCGCGCGGCACCGAGAACGAGAAAGGAACCCGTGATGTCAGCCACCGGCCACGTGTACACCGAGAGGGACGTCGAGGACTTCTTCGACGAGACCCTGCACACCTACCTGAGCTTCTGGGACGGCGACGGAGTCCTGCACACCGGGTACTTCGCCGGCGACACCGACGACGACTACCGCGCCGCCGCCGAGCGGACGTCGGAGATCCTGGCCGCGGACGCCGGGATCGACGGCTCGTCCCACGTCCTGGACGTCGGCTGCGGCTGCGGCAACTTCCTGTTCCACCTGGCCGGGCGGTTCGGCTGCCGAGGCGAGGGACTCGACCTCAGCGCGGAGCGCGTCGCGTTCGCGCGGCAGGCGCTCGACGCGCGCGACGGCCTCGACCTGGCGTTCCGCCAGGGATCGGTGACGCGGATGCCCTACGAGGCCGGCACCTTCAGCCACGTCGTCAGCCAGGACGCGCTCTGCCTGGTACCGGACAAGCCGGCCAGCCACGCCGAGATCCACCGCGTCCTGCGGCCCGGGGGGATCTTCGCCTTCTCCGACTTCCTCCAGCCCAGGGAGGAGATCGGCGAGCGCGCCCGCAAGCACGTCTACGACCGGGTGAGGTGGAACGGGGGCTACTCGTTCGTCGGGTACCAGGCGGCCCTGGAGCGCGCCGGCTTCGAGATCCTCCTGGCCCGCAACCTGGAGAGCCACATCCGCCAGACCTACCGCGTCCTGGGAAGGACGGCCGCCGAACGCGCCGGGGCGACCACGGACACCGCGGCCCGCGACTGGATGCTGGCCTTCTCCGAGTCCTGCGCGGAGATCCAGGTCGCCATCGACGACGGCGAGTTCGGCTGGGGCATGTTCGTCGCCCGCAAGCCGCGCACCGCCACGCCCTAGTGCCGGAGACAGTGCCGGAGACAGTGCCGGAGACAGCGACGGGAACGGCACCGGAGACGGTGCCGGAGCAGTGCCGGACCAGTGCCGGAGAAGCGCCGGAGAAGCGCCCGTCAGTACCTGCCGCACCGGTGCCCGCCGGTGCCCGACCACCAGTGAGCGAGGAAGCCATGCAGCGCGCCGAAGGCGTGAAACGGACGATGGCCGAGGTCGTCGCCCAGCGGAAGAACGAGATGTCACCGGGCCGGATGTTCGTGGAGGCCTGCGCCGCCAAGGGACTCGAGGCCTCCGTCGAGTACGACGTGACGATCACCGACTCACTGACCAGCTCGCGCAGGAAGCCCCGCTACCCGGCGCGCAACATGCTCAAGGTCGTCGACCTGTCCAGGGACCCCCGGCGCTTCTACTGGCACGAGAGCCCGCCCCGGCCGGGCGACCCCGAGGTCGACGACGCCGACCTGAGGCGGGAGGCGGCCAACCGCTTCCACCGGTCGCCGATCCCGGAGCTGTGCACCACCACCGCGTGGGTGCAGGTCCCGCCCGACCTGTGGGAGGACCCCGAGACCTTCGAGTCCTTCATCAACTACCGGCTGATCGTCCGGCTCGGCACGGCCGAGAACCACACCATCATCCGCGGTGAGGGCGGGCTGCTGAACATCCCGGGAATCCCGCGGATGACGTCGAGGGGACCGTTCGGCTCGACGATCCTCGCGGCCTGCAACGAGGCGGAACAGATGGGCGGCACGGCCGACGGGCTCATCATCAACCCCGTCGACTACTACCGGTTCATGGGACAGGGCGGCCTGATGGACGACCTGGAGCGGAACGGCGTCTTCATCGTCCGGACCCGCCTGGTCGACCCGGGGACCGCCATCGTCGGCGACTTCGGGCACGGCGCCCAGCTCTTCGACGCCGGACGCTCGGTGATCCGCTTCGACGAGCCGCCTCCGGGCACGTTCGCCGAGCCCGGTATCGCGCTCAAGGCCGAGATCTACGAGCGGGTCGTGGTCAACCTGCTGACCAACTTCTTCATCGTGACCCTGTAGAGGACGCCACCATGCCGGCGATGCCCGCCCCGAGCACCCCCGTCCCCCTCCGACGCGACCCGGACGTCCTCGTCATCGGCGGCGGCATCGTCGGCCTGTTCTGCGCCTACCACCTGCGCCTCGCGGGCCTGAGCGTGACCGTCGTGGAACGCGGGCCGGTCGGCGGCCCGCAGTCCTGCTCGTACGGCAACACCGGCTTCGTCGGGACCCAGGGCGCGCTCCCGCTGGCCGAACCCGGCGTGATGGCCCAGGGGCTGCGCTGGCTGCTCGACCCGGAGAGCCCCTTCCACATCAGACCCCGCCCGGACCCCGCCCTGCTGTGGTGGCTGTGGCACTTCCGCCGCGCCTGCAACGAGCGGGACGCCCGGGCGGGGTTCCGCGTGCTCGTCGACATGAAGAAGCGGAGCCTGGACATCCTCCGCGAGCTCTGCTCCTCCGGCGACCTCGCATCGGCCTTCACCGCCCAGGGCATGCTGCTCACGTACCGGACCCGGCAGGGGTTCGAGAAGGCGTGCCGGTCGGTGCCCGCGACGGTGGCCGGTGGCGTGCCGCTGCGCGTGCTGGAACCGGGGGAGCTGCGCGAGCTCGAACCGGACACCGAGTTCGACGTCCACGGCGCCCTGTACAACGAGGAGGGCGCCTACCTGCGCGTACCCGAGTTCCTCACCGGCCTGGCCCGCACGCTGCGCGGGATGGGCGTCGAGATCCACGAGCGGACGGAGGTCGTCGGCTTCGGGACCGGGGGAGGAGAGGTCAGGCGGGTCAGGACCACGCGCGGAGACCTCACCCCCGCCGAGACGGTCGTCGCCGCGGGAACGTGGTCGGCGGAGTGCGCCCGCGGGCTCGGCGTCGGCCTGAACCTCCAGCCCGCGAAGGGCTACTCGATCACGGTCAAGGCGCCGGCCGGCGGCCCCCGGCTGCCGGTCCTGCTCGGCGAGGGAAAGGTGGCGCTCGTACCGCTCGGCGACCGCCTGCGCTTCGGCGGGACCCTGGAGCTGTCCGGCATGGACGCCACCGTCTCCCGCCGGCGGGTGGACGGCATCCTGCGCACCGTCCGCACCTACCTTCCGGGGATGGAACGGACCGAGATCCTGGAGACCTGGAGCGGGTTCCGGCCGTGCAGCCCGGACGGCCTCCCCTTCCTGGGGCGGGCCGGCTCCTACCGCAACCTCTCCGTCGCGTGCGGCCACGGCCACATCGGCATGGGTCTCGCGCCGGTCAGCGGCAGGCTGATCGCCCAGATCGTCACCGGGGAGCCACCCGAGACGGACCTCGCGCCGCTGCGCCCCGGACGCTACGGCGGCCTTGCGCGCCGTCTCCGTCTCCGGCGCTGACCGCGGGCCGTCCACGCCGATCCGGCGGGCCGTCCATGCCGATCGGCCCGGAGAGGGAACCCGCACGCCCCCGACACGACACGGAACCGCACGGGAGAGGACCGCCGTGAAAGCCGAGACCGAGACCGGAGCCGCGAGCAGGACCGGAGCCGAGACCGAGACGGGACGCGAGGTCGCCATCGGTGTCATCTGCATGGACACCTCGTTCACCAAGATCCCCGGGCACATCCGCAACCGGGCCACCTTCGACTTCCCCGTCCTCTACCGGGTCGTGGAGGGCGCGACCGCCGAACGCGTGGTGACCCAGGCCGACCCCCGGCTGCTCGGCCCGTTCGTCGACGCGGCCCGGGACCTCCAGGCGCGGGGCGCGGCGGCCGTCACCAGCGGCTGCGGTTTCCTCGCCATCTTCCAGCGGGAACTGGCCGACGCGGTCACGGTGCCGCTCTACTCCTCCAGCCTGATCCAGGTGCCCATGGTCGCCCGCATGATCGGCTCGGACCGGAAGGTCGGCCTGCTGGTCGCCAAGGAACGCTCCCTCACCCGGCGTCATCTGGAGGGGGTGGGAGCCGAGAACGTCCCGGTCTGCGTGGCGGGCATGGAGGAACAGCCGGAGTTCCGCGAGGTCATGCTGGAGGCCCGGCGCCCGGACCTGGACGCCGCCCGCCTGGGCCGCGAGGTGCTCGGCCAGGCCGAACGGCTGGCCCGGGACAACCCCGACATGGGGGCGCTCGTCATCGAGTGCACCGACCTGGTGCCCTACGCCCACGCCGTCCAGGAACGGATCGGCCTGCCGGTCTTCGACATCGTGACGCTCACCGAGATGGTCCACAGCGGCCTCACCCGCCGGCCCTTCCGCACCCCCTGAGCACCCACCGAGCACCCACCGAGCACCGACCGAACACCGGCCCGATCAGGTGCCGCCCGGCGACCCGGCGGGCCGGGGAGCACCCCGGTCGCTCCCGGCTCCTCCTCGTGGCCGGAACGCCGTCCCGGCCACGAGGAGGGCGGGCTCACCCCTTGTAGTTGAACACCTGGCGCAGCGTGTGCTGGACCGCGACCAGGTCCTTCTGGTCGGCCATCACCTGGTCGATCGACTTGTACGCCTCCGGGTGCTCGTCCACCAGGGCGGCGGCCCGGTCCGCGTTCCAGGTGCGGCCGCGCATCGCCTCGGTCAGCGACGCCGCCGACAGCTCCTTCTTGGCCCTGGTACGCGACATCCTGCGGCCCGCCCCGTGGGAGCAGGAGTTGTACGACATCGGGTTGCCCAGACCGCGCACGATGTACGAGCGCGTCCCCATCGAGCCCGGGATCACGCCCTCGTCACCGGTGTCGGCCTTGATGGCCCCCTTGCGGGTGATCCACAGCTCCTTGCCGTCGTGGCTCTCCCGCTGGGTGAAGTTGTGGTGGCAGTTGATGGTCCTGACCCGCTGCCCCTTGCCGACGACGCGGAACAGCGCGTCGCTCAGCACCTTGTCCATCCGGGCACGCGAGGCCATGGCGTACGCCTGCGACCAGAGCATGTCCTCGATGTAGGCGGTGAACTCCGGGCTGCCCTGCACCAGGTAGGCCAGGTCCGGGTCCTCCAGGCCGATCGCCTGCCTCTTCATCAGCTTCTTGGCGTCGACGATGTGCTTGGTGGCGAGCAGGTTGCCGATGCCGCGCGACCCCGAGTGCAGCACCGTCCAGACCCGGTCACGCTCGTCCAGGCAGACCTCGACGAAGTGGTTGCCGGACCCGAGGGTGCCGAACTGCAGCGAGACCTTCTTCTCCTGCTGGGGGGTCAGGCCGGTGTGCGGGCGGCCGAGGTCGCTCAGCGCGCGGTCGAGCGACGGGTCGTCGTGACCCTTGCCGACACCGGCCGGGATGCGCCTCTCCACCAGCGGCATCAGCGCGGCGAGGGTGTCGGGCAGGTCGGAGGCGGTGAGCGTGGTCTCGGTCGCGACCATGCCGCAGCCGATGTCGACGCCCACGGCGGCCGGGATGATCGCCCCTTCGGTGGGGATCACCGATCCGACCGTCGCGCCGATACCGATGTGCGCGTCGGGCATGAGGGCGACGTGGCCGGAGACGAACGGCAGGCGGGCGGCGCGCGCGGCCTGCATGATCGTACCCTCGTCGATCTCGCTGGCCCACGACACCAGGTTCGGTGCGGGATGGTTCGGCATGATGATCTCCTTCGTTGCGAGATCCAGTCTGCCCATCGACGATGCGATATCCCACCCATTTTACCGGGGCCTGCCCGGATGCGACGCGTCGCCGCAGGGGAGCGCCCGCGCGAGGAATCAACCGTCCCGCGGTGATGTTGGACCGATGGAGGCCCGTCCGGGGCCGGGCGGGTGACAGGCCGTAGGCTGGTCCCTGTTCGCACACACAGGCGACCGACCGGAAGGTGGCACTCCGTGTTGCAGGACTCGTTCGGGCGTGTGGCGACCGATCTGCGGGTGTCCCTCACGGACCGCTGCAACCTGCGCTGCTCGTACTGCATGCCTCCCGAGGGGCTCGAATGGCTGCCCAAGCCCGAGCTGCTGACCGCCGACGAGATCGTCCGCCTGGTCACCATCGGGGTGGAGCGGCTGGGCGTCACCGAGGTCCGCTACACCGGCGGTGAGCCCCTGCTCCGCAGGGAACTGGTCGACATCGTCTCCCGCACCACCGTGCTGACCCCCGCCCCGCAGGTCTCGCTGACGACCAACGGGATCGGCCTGAGCCGGATGGCCGCCTCCCTGGCCGACGCCGGCCTGAGCCGGGTCAACGTCTCCCTCGACACCCTCGACCGCGAGACCTTCAAACGGCTCGCCCACCGCGACCGGCTGGACGACGTCCTGCGCGGCCTGGAGGCCGCCGACGCCGCCGGGCTCCGGCCGGTGAAGATCAACACCGTGCTGATGCGCGGGATCAACGACCACGAGGCCGTGCCGCTGCTGCGCTACTGCCTGGAGCGGGGCTACGAGCTCCGGTTCATCGAGCAGATGCCCCTGGACGCCCAGCACGGCTGGACCCGGGAGAACATGATCACGGCCGACGAGATCCTCGCCCGGCTGGGGGACGCCTTCCGGCTGACCGGCGACGACCCGGTGGAGCGCGGCAGCGCCCCGGCCGAGAGCTTCCTCGTCGACGGCGGACCGGCCCGGGTCGGCGTCATCGGCTCGGTCACCCGCCCGTTCTGCGGCGCGTGCGACCGGGTACGGCTCACCGCCGACGGGCAGATCCGCAACTGCCTGTTCGCCACCGACGAGTCGGACCTGAGGGCCGCGATGCGCTCCGGCGCCGGAGACGACGAGATCGCCGAGCGCTGGCGCTCCGCGGTCCGGATCAAGAAGGCCGGTCACGGCATCGACGACCCCTCCTTCCTGCAGCCGTCCCGCCCGATGTCCGCCATCGGCGGATGACGATCCGGTACGACGCCTGCATCCTGGCGGGCGGGCTCGCGCGACGGCTCGACGGCCGTGACAAGCCCGGCCTGCGCGTCTCGGGCCGCCCGCTGGTCGAGTCGGTGGCCGCCGCGGTGTCCTCGGCGGAGCGGCTGGTGATCGTGGGGCCTTCCCGTCCCGGGCTGCCGCGCGCGGTGTTCCGCCGGGAGGATCCGCCGGGCGGCGGCCCGGTCCCGGCGCTCCGGGCGGGACTGGCCGAGATGACCGCCCCGTGGACGGCGCTGCTCGCCGCCGACCTGCCGTTCCTGACGGCCGGGCACGTCACGGCCCTGCTGGAGGCGGCCACGGGACGGCCCGATCCGGAGGAACCGGACCCGGGGGAGCGAGGCGCAGGGGAGCCGGGCGCGAGGGAGGCCGTACGGGAACCGGCTCCGGGGAGATCACCGGCGGCCGGGGCGGTGCTCCTCGACGACGAGGGCCGCGAGCAGTGGCTCGCCGGGGTGTGGCGGACGGAGAGCCTGGCACGGGCGCTCGCCCGCTACGAGGGCCGGTCGCTGCGCGGCCTGCTGGCCCCGCTCTCCCCGATCACCCTTCATCTCCCCGGCAGGCCGTGGTTCGATTGCGACACCATGGACGATCTACAGCGGGCCCGTGCGATGGAGCCGGGCTCCGACGGCGAGGACGCGAATCCGTCCCGGGCACCGCGCGAGCGGCACCCGCACGGGACGGCCGCGACCGCGGACGAGGAGTGACGGATGAACGTGCTGGCGGAGTGGACCGCGCTGGTCTGCCGGGAGCTGGGCATCGACCCCGCGACGATCGACCGTGACGAGCTGCTGGACCTGACCAAGGAGGTCGCGCACGGTGTGACCCGGCCGGCCGCGCCGCTGACGGCGTACCTGCTCGGCCTGGCTCAGGGGGCGGGAACGGCGCCGCCGGAGGTGGTGGAGAGGCTGACCACGCTGGCGCGCAACTGGGAGCAGGCGACGACCGAGACGCTGGGCGATAAATAGCCAAGAAAGAGGATAAAAACAAAGGTTCGATAAAAGGGCAACGCCGGGTGGTTACGGGGGCAAACCACCCGGCGTTGCTTCATCGGCGTTCCGACGGGGGCCCGGAACGCCGGCAACAGTGCCCCGACGGGGGACCAGGGCACTTGGTTAAAGCGTACACCTACTACCCTTGGGATGCGTCAAGACTTAGTCACGACCCGATCTCGCGTCGATGGAGCGGGATCTCGCTCTGTGTGGAATCTCCCACGTCAGGGGCAACGGACGGTCCTCGCGGCGGCGCGTTGGCCCCGATGACGGCAATGTATGGTAAAAAGATCGCTCCGGCGAAGAGCAACAGCCTGACGGGCATCGGGGCGGGCACGGTGAAGGCGAGGATCAGGCACAACAGCCGGATCCCCATCTTGATGAAGTAGCTCTTCTCGCGCTTGCCGATGTCATCACTCAGCGAGGGCTGGGCGTCGGTCACCTGATGGACCACCGGACGTCTACGCCATCCGTTCACGATTCCCAATCTAGGCCTCATATCAGCCTGCTGCGAACGGTCATGCGGTCACCGCTTTCTGGGAACAAGCATGAGATGACAGATCGAACGTACCGGGTGACCGAAGTGGTCGGAACGTCGGGGGACAGCGTCGAGGCGGCCGTGCGCAACGGTGTCCGCCGCGCCGCCCAGACCCTGCGCCACCTCGACTGGTTCGAGGTGACCGAGATCAGGGGGCACATCGAGGGCGGGGAGGTCGGCCACTTCCAGGTCTCGATGAAGGTCGGATTCCGCCTGGAGGACGACGAGGACGGCTGAGCCTGTACGCCGGGCCCTCCGGTGACGCAGACTGCCGGGGTG
Organism: Streptosporangium sp. NPDC050148; assembly: GCF_055586505.1. Classification (NCBI taxonomy): domain Bacteria; kingdom Bacillati; phylum Actinomycetota; class Actinomycetes; order Streptosporangiales; family Streptosporangiaceae; genus Streptosporangium; species Streptosporangium sp. NPDC050148. The sequence continues at coordinate 160,344 of NZ_JBVJIA010000002.1, forward strand.
GAAGAGAGACGAACCGCGCAGACCGGACGTGGCACAGGACCGGCCGGGACGTCCGGGACGCACGGGAACCATGGGACGCGCGGGTCGCATGGGCCGCGCCGGACGCAGGGAGCGTCGGGAACGCCGGTGGCGCCGGTGGCACGGCTCGCGCTGGCCGCGGCGCTGATGCTGGCGACCGGCTGCGCGGCCTCGGCGGGCGGGACGTCCACAGCTGTCACCCCGCCTGCCACCGCGCCTGCCACCGTGCCCGACGACGCTCCCACCGCGTCGCGCCCGCCGGCGACCGGGCTCACCACGACACCGGACGCCGGGCCGGACGCGAGCCGTCCCGGCACGAGCCGTCCGGGTACGACGCCGCGGCCCGTGACGGCCCCGCGGTCCGGGACAGGAGGGGAACCACTGCTGCGCCAGAGCGCCACCGAGGTCGAGCGGACGATCCGCAGCATCCGGAAGATCGACGACCTTCCGCTGTACGAGATGACCTTCCACGGCTCCTACGACCGTCAGGCGCCCTTGGGCGAGGAGGAGCTGGCCGCCCCCGCCGACGGGTGGGCCTGCTCGCTGTTCGCCCTCGCCGGTGACCGGCCGCTGTTCGGCCGCAACTTCGACTGGGAGCCCAACCCGGCGCTGATCGTGCACGCCGACCCGCCCGACGGCTACGCCTCGGTCTCCGTCGTGGACCTGTTCCACCTGATCGGCGGTTCCGACCCGCCCGACCTGACCGCCGCCCCCGACCGGCGCAGGATGGCCCACGCCGTGCTCGCCCCGTTCGACGGCGTCAACGAGAAGGGCCTGGCGATCGGGATGGCCACGGCGCCCGAGGGCGGGCTGCCCGAGCCCTCACCCGACCGTCCCGACATCGGCAGCGTGCGCGTCATCCGGATGATGCTCGACGAGGCGGCCACGGTGGACGAGGCGGTGGCGGTCATGCGCCGCCACGACGTGGACTTCACCATCGGGCCGCAGGTCCACTACCTGATCGCCGACGCGACGGGCAGGTCGGTCGTGGTGGAGTACGCCCGGGGCAGGCTCAACGTCATCGACGACCGGATGCTCACCAACTTCACCATGACCGGCACCTCCGCCGCCCAGCGCCGGGCCGACGGCCGCTACGGCACGCTCGCCCGAGGGCTGCCCGCCGCCAGGGACTGGCGCGACGCCATGGGCCTGCTGCGCCAGGTGGCCCAGACCCACACCCGCTGGTCGGTCGTGTACGACCTCACCGACGCCACCGCCCGGGTGGTGACGGGCCAGCGCTGGCAACGCGTGCACACCGTCCCCCTGGTCCAGCGCTGATCGAGACCGTGCGGCGAGGCCCGGTGCGGGGAGGCCCGGTGCGACGGGGTCCGGCGCCGGGCGAGGCCGCCCGGTTCCGCGGGATCACCCGGTGAGGATGCCGCGTCCGAGGTTGTCGACGAGGGCGTCCGCGAACGCCAGGGTGAGCGCTTCGTCGGGAAGGAGGAGGCGGTGGTAGCAGGCGCCCCAGAGCTGGTCGACGACGGCCTGCGGATCGACGTCCTGACGGATCTGCCCGGCGTTCCGAGCCTCGACGAGGCGATCGACGGCGAGCCGCCTGCGGTCCCGTGAGTAGTTCTCCGACCACGCCCTGGCGAGGTCGGGGTCGTCCTGGGCCGCGCCGATGAGGTGGGCGATCGCCTTTCCCACGTCGGGCTGCATGAGCAGCGTCACGAAGGCGCGCAGCTGGGCGCGGAGGTCGTGCTCGATGTCGCCGGTGGAGTCGAAGTGGAGTCGTTCCTCGACGTGGGCGAAGTACGCCTCGGCCGCCAGCGCTCCCGGTGAGCGCCACCACTTGTAGATCGTGGCCTTGCCGGCGGGGGCCGCCTGCGCGACCCTGTCGAACGTGACGGCCGACATTCCGCCCTCCAGGAGGAGCCGGGCCGTGGTCCGGAGGACGGTCGCGCGCACCTCGTCCGCCGACCGTCTTCTGCGGCCCTCGGAGGACCGTGCCGGAGCCTGTGCCGTCATGGGGTTCTTCTCGTCCGACGGTCCGCCGATGGAGCTCACCCGCATGGGGTCCCATGATAGGCACCCCCGCGCGGTGCTCTCACGGGCACGTCGGCCGGTGATCGGCCCGGGGGGCGTTCCGTGTCGCGGTCTCGCGCATGCCGACGTGGACGACGATGTCGCCGTCGTCGGCGAGGCGGCGGGCCGCTCCCGCGCCGAGGCCGCTGCCGGCTCCGCCGCTGACGACGACCTTCCCTGCCATGTCCGATCCTCTCGTGTGCGAACGCGTGGTCAGGGGATGCCGCCGTTGACGTACACGACCTGGCCGTTGATCCAGCGGGCGTCGATGAGGCCGAGCACCGAGCGCGCGATGTCGTCCGGGGTGCCCAGCCGCTCCAGGGGGGCCAGGGAGGACAGGTGGTCGACGACCTCCTGCGGCTTCCCGTCGAGGAACAGCGGCGTCGCGGTCGGGCCGGGTGCGACCGCGTTCACGGTGACGTCGTGCCCGCGCAGCTCCCGCGCCAGGATCAGGGTGAGGGCCTCGACGGCGCCCTTCGACGCGGCGTAGGCGCCGTAGGTGGGCTGCTGCAGGCGGGTCACGGACGTCGAGAAGTTCACGACGCTCCCACCGGCGCGGACCACCCGGGCCGCGGCCTGGTTCACGACGAACGTCCCGCGGACGTTGGTCCGCTGCACCCGGTCGAACTCGTCGAGGTCCATGTCCGCGATCGGCGCCAGGGGCATGACGCCCGCGGTGTGGACGACGACGTCGACGCCGCCGAAGGCGGTGCGCGCCCGCTCGAACAGGCCGGTGACCTCCCCGGTCACGGCACTAGCTGGCCTGGCTGACCGTCGACATGTTGAAGTCGGGCACCCGGATCGCGGGCATGATCGCACGGTTGAAGTAGTCGCCCCACTCGCGCGGCAGGGTCTGCTCCGAGGCGCCGACCTCGGTCAGGCGGCGCAGCAGGTCCACCGGGCTCTCGTTGAAGCGGAAGTTGTTCACCTCGCCCACCACCTCGCCCTTCTCCACCAGGTAGACGCCGTCCCGGGTCAGCCCGGTCAGCAGCAGCGACTGCGGGTCGACCTCGCGGATGTACCACAGGCAGGTCAGCAGCAGGCCGCGCTCGGTGGAGGCGATCATCTCCTCCAGCGACCTGCCCCCCTCGGGCCCCCGCATGATCAGGTTGTCGACGGCCGGGGTCGTCGGAAGGCCGGTCAGCTCGGCCGTGTGCCGGGTCTGCAGCAGGCCGGCCAGCCTGCCGTCGGAGATCCAGTCGGTGGGCGCCAGCGGCATCCCGTTGTCGAACACCGAGGTCTGCCGGCCCGAGGCGTGCGCCACCACGAACGGCGGGCACTCCACCCCGGCCGCCCCCGGGTCGGAGTACAGCCGGACCGGCAGCGAGGAGAGCGTGTCGCCGACGCGGGTGCCGCCGCCCGGCCGGGAGAAGACCGTGCGTCCCTCCAGGGCGTCGCGGGCCCCGGCCGTCCAGTACAGGTAGATCATCAGGTCCGCCACGGCCGACGGCGGCAGCAGCGTCTCGTACCGGCCCGCGGGCAGGTCCACCCGGTTCTCCGCCCACGCCAGGCGCCGGGCCAGCTCGGCGTCCAGGGCCATGACGTCGACATCGGCGAAGTCGCGGGTGGACACCCCGGTCCAGGCCGAGCGCCTCATGTCGGGGGACTTGGCGTTGAGCTCCAGGCGGCCGGTGGGCTGGGCGTGCCGGAGCCGCGCGCCGGCCGAGGTCCCCACGAAGGTCGTGGTGACCTCGTGCTCGGCGAACCCGTACAGCCTGCGCCCGCCCGCCTCGGCCGCGGCGAAGGCCTCTCCCAGGGCCGGGGCGAAGGCGCCGAAGACCCCGATCGAGGTCGGCTCGGCCGGATCGTCCCAACCGTCGGAGCGGGTGCCCTCCAAGAGCGGCCGGGCGTCCTCGGACGGCCGTGCGTCCTCGGCGGCGTGGTCGGCGGCGGCCACCACGTCGTCGAGCCCGTCCGCCCGCACCGCCGACCGCGACACCACGCCCACGCCCCGGCCCACGACGGAGATCACGGTCAGCTGGGACGAGCGCGACACGCCGTTGGTGGTGAGGGTGTTGCCCGCGAAGCGCAGGTTGGCGCTCGACCCCTCCTCCACGATCACGACGGTGTCGTCGGCCGTGGAGAGCTCCAGTGCCTTCTCGATCATCTCCTGGGGGCTCATCCCGATCCTCTCCCGCCGCTCACTCTCTCCGGTCCGCCCCTCATGGGTGTTCAACTTCCACTCTCCTGGACGGTGTTGAGGACGCGCACGCCGCGGAAGAGCGCCGACGGGCAGCCGTGGCTGACCGGGGCGACCTGCCCCGGCTGGCCCTTGCCGCAGTTGAACGCCCCGCCCAGCACGTACGTCTGCGGCCCGCCGAGCGCCGCCAGCGACCTCCAGAAGTCGGTCGTGGTGGCCTGGTAGGCGACGTCGCGCAGCTGGCCCGCGAGACGGCCGTTCTCGATCAGGTAGAACCGCTCGCCGGTGAACTGGAAGTTGTACCGCTGCATGTCGATGGACCAGCTCCGGTCGCCCACCACGTAGATGCCCCGGTCGACGCCGGAGATCAGCTCCTCGGTGGAGGGGCCGTCCGGCGCCGGGCGGAGCGAGACGTTGGCCATCCGCTGGATCGGGGTGTGGCCCGGGGAGTCGGCGAAGGCGCAGCCGTTGGAGGCGCCCAGGCCCTTCAGCAGTGCCATCCGCCGGTCGAGCTGGTAGCCGACCAGGACGCCGTCGGAGACGATGTCGAACTCCCGGGTGGCGACGCCCTCGTCGTCGTAGCCGATGGTGGACAGGCCGTGCTCGACGGTACGGTCACCGGTCACGTTCATCGCCTCGGAGCCGTACACCAGCTCGCCGAGCCGGTCGAAGGTGGCGAAGCTCGTCCCGGCGTACGCCGCCTCGTACCCCAGGGCGCGGTCCAGCTCGGTGGCGTGCCCCACCGACTCGTGGATGGTCAGCCACAGGTTCGACGGGTCGATCACCAGGTCGTACGGGCCCGCCTCGACCGAGGGGGCCCGCAGCTTCTCGGCGAGCAGCTCCGGGATGCGGGCCAGCTCGGCGGGGAAGTCCCAGCCGGTGCCGGTGAGGTACTCGTACCCCCGGCCGACCGGAGGGGCGAGCGTCCGCGCCGAGTCGAAGCGGCCGTCCAGCACCCGCATCGCCTGGACGCGGGGATGGACGCGCACCCGCTGCTGGGTGGTGACCGTCCCGGCCGTGTCGGCGTAGAACTTCTGCTCCTTGACCTGCATCAGCGACGCCTGCGTGTGGTCCACGCCCGGGTCGCGCAGCAGGTCGCCCGACCAGTCGGCGAGCAGCGCCGCCTTGTCGCGCATCGGCACCTCGAACGGGTCGAGCTCGTAGGAGGAGACCCAGGTGACGTCGGCGTGCACCGGCTCGGGGGCCAGCTCGACCGGTTCGCGGTTGATCGCCGCGCTGACGACCGCCACCGCCACCGCCTGCTCGGCGACCGCGGCGGCGGCCTCCGCGGTGAGCTCGATGCCCGCGGCGAAACCCCACGTGCCGTCCTTGACGACCCGCACGGCGTACCCGAGGGTGTCGGCGTCGATGGCCCCCTCCAGCGAGGTGTCGGACAGGCGCACGGTCTGGCCGCGGATCCGCTCCAGCCGGAAGTCGGCGTGCTCGGCGCCCAGGTCACGGGCGCGCTGCAGGGCCGCGTCCGCCAGCCGCCGCAGCGGGAGGGCGAGGAAGTCGGCATCGATCTGGCGCATGCCGACGATCCTAGCGCCGTGATCTTGTCCCTCTCGGACAACAGAGTTACCGCTCGGTAGCCGATACCTTCGGACCATGGCTCGCTCTGTTCTCGTAACCGGCGGCAATCGCGGCATCGGCCTCGCGATCGCCCGCGAACTCGCCCAGGCAGGCGACGACGTCGCCGTGACCTACCGATCCGGACAGCCCCCCGAGGGACTGTTCGGCGTGCGCTGCGACGTGACCAGCACGGCGGACGTGGACGCCGCGTTCGCGAAGGTCGAGGCCGAGTACGGCCCGGTCGAGGTGCTCGTGGCCAACGCGGGCATCACCCGGGACACGCTGCTGCCGATGATGAAGGAGGAGACCTTCACCGACGTCATCGACGCCAACCTCACCGGCGCCTACCGGGTCGCCAAGCGCGCCACCCGGGGCATGCTCCGGCTCAAGCGGGGACGCATCGTGCTGATCTCCTCGGTGGTGGCGATGCTCGGCTCGGCCGGGCAGAGCAACTACGCCGCCTCCAAGGCGGGCATGATCGGCTTCGCCCGGTCGGCGGCCAGGGAGCTCGGCTCGCGCAACATCACCGTCAACGTGGTCGCCCCCGGTTTCGTGGAGACCGACATGACGGCCGAGCTGGACGAGGCGTACCAGGAGCAGATCAGGAAGAACATCCCGCTGGGCCGGTACGCCAGCGCGGAGGAGATCGCACGTGTGGTCAGGTTCGTGGCCGGCGAGGACGCCGCCTACATCACGGGGGCCGTCATCCCCGTCGACGGCGGCCTGGGAATGGGACACTGACATGGGAATCCTCGACGGCAAGCGACTCCTGATCACCGGTGTGCTCACCGACGCCTCCATCGCCTTCACGGTGGCCAAGCTGGCCCAGGAGGAGGGCGCGCAGATCGTGCTCACCGGCTTCGGCCGGCTCAGCCTGGTCGAGCGCATCGCCAAACGGCTGCCCGAGCCGCCCCCGGTGCTGGAGCTCGACGTCACCAGCGAGGAGCACCTCGGCTCGCTGGCCGACCGGGTCGGCGAGCACCTGGGCGGACTGGACGGGGTGGTGCACGCCATCGGCTTCGCCCCGCAGAGCGCCCTGGGCGGCAACTTCCTGAACACCTCGTGGGAGGACGTGGCGACCGCCCTCCAGGTCTCCACGTACTCGTTCAAGTCGCTCGCGACGGCCGCGCTCCCGCTCATGAAGGAGGGCGGCGCGATCGTCGGCCTGGACTTCGACGCGACCAAGGCGTGGCCGGTCTACGACTGGATGGGCGTGGCCAAGGCCGGGCTGGAGTCCTGCTCGCGCTACCTGGCCCGCGACCTCGGCAAGCACGGCATCAGGGTCAACCTGGTGGCGGCCGGGCCGATCCGGACGATGGCGGCCAAGAGCATCCCCGGCTTCGTCGAGTTCGAGGACAGCTGGCCCGCCAAGGCCCCGCTCGGCTGGGACGTCAACGACCCGGGCCCGGCGGCCAAGGCGTGCGTCGCCCTGCTGTCGGACTGGTTCCCCGCGACGACCGGTGAGATCGTCCACGTCGACGGCGGGGTGCACGCCATCGGGGCGTGACGTTCCCCGGCGTTCCCGGGGGCGTCCCCGGGGCCTTCGGTGCCCCTTCCGTGCCGTTCTCGCGTCCCGGCCGTGCCTCGCCGCCCGGCCGGGACGACGGCGTTCCCGGGGTCACGCCACCCGGTGGTGGTGTCCCGGCGGGACCGGCTCGAACGGTATCGACTCCTTGATCTTCCGCCTGCTGTAGAGCAGGCGGACCGCGAGGATGGCCCCGACGAGCACCACCGTGGTGAGCACGGTGCCCGCGGTGTCGGACGACCTGGTCGGCGTCACCGGCCGCTCGTTCCTCATCTGCCGCTGCAGCTCCTGCATCAGCGGGGCCGGCCAGAGCAGTTCCACCCGGGGGGCCTCGGCGTCGACCACGGGCGACGGGCGGGGGGACGGTCTGCGGTCCTCGCCGACGGTGAGGGGGTGCGGGTCCGGCGGCCGTGACGGCGCGTGCCAGGTCACCGCGGGCAGCGGGGTCCTGCGGGTGGGCGCGGGGCTCGGGCTCCGGGAGGGCTTCGGGGTCCGCGAAGGACTCGGGGAGGCCTGCGGCGAGGCCGTCTCCTCCGGGAGGGCGTCGGCCGACGGGGCGGTGCATCCGGGGGAGGCCGACGCGGACCGGCAGGGGGCGTCGAGGGTCTTGGGCGCGTCCTGTGACGTCCTGGCGGTCTGGTCCTGGCCTGAGGAGTCCTGCGGCCTGTCGGGGGCGGGGGCCTTCGTGGGCGCGGCGTCCGGTGCGCGCGTCGGCTGCCCGGTCGGCGGCTCCTCCTCGGCGGGCGGCTCCTCCTGCACCGGGGGGACCTCCTCGCCGCCGTTGCGCTTCTCCTTGTGCTCCTTCTCGTGACCCCTGCCGCGGTCGTCGGAGGGCGACGAGGGCGGCGGCGTGGCGAACGAGAACGGGGAGGACAGCAGCGGGGCCGGAGGGACGCCGACGCCGCCGACGCCGCCGACGATCCTGTCCGTGACCCCGTTCACCGCATGGCAGAGACCGCCGGTGACGGCGCCCAGCAGCCCTTCGTGGTCACAGCCGTCCGCCCGCGTGCCCGTGTCGCCTCGCGGGTCCGTGCCGTCCCGCGTGGTGTGCGCGGGAGTGAGGGGCACGGACGTGACGTTCGAGGGCATGACGGCGGCCCGCGCGGCGCTCACGGGCGCGATGGCGGCCGCCGGGATTCCGCTCCCCAGCGCCAGCGCCAAGATGCCCGCGGACATCGCAGCTCGCACTCGTCTCCTTCCCCCGGTCCCGGCAACGGCCGTGGCACCTCGCCGATGTCCGGACCCCCTGCCCGTCTGTCAGACAGTTTTGTAGGGGGGCTCGCTTTTTCCACGGAAAGTCGTCCTTCGGTATCGACTAGTGATACGTGAGACGAATTCTCGTTCTGCTCTTTCCCGTTCGCTTCCCCGGGAGCGGCCCTCCCGTCGAGGCCGCCCGTCCCGTCCGGTACCGTGCCGCCCTCCCGGCCCGCCGTCACGGCCCGTCACGGCCCGTCACGTGCCCGTGCGGCTCGTACACGTTCTGTACGCGCTGTACGCGGCGCGTGCCGCCCCTCAGTCGGCCGAGACGTCGTCGAGCGCCTCCCTTATCTCCACCGGCAGCGTCAGCTCCTCGGCCTGGAGCACCCCGGACAACTGGGCGTGGGTACGGGCCCCGACGATGGCGGAGGTCACCCCCGGCTGGTCGCGTACCCACGACAGGGCCACCGACAGCGGGGAGACGCCCAGCCCCTCGGCCGCGGTCGTCACCGATTCGACCACCCGGCGGCACCGCTCGTCCAGGTAGGGCGTGACGAAGTCGGCGAAGTGCGGGGTCGCGGCCCGCGAGTCCGCGGGGATCCCGGTGCGGTACTTGCCGGTGAGCACCCCTCGCCCGAGCGGGGACCAGGCCAGCACGCCCGCGCCCACGTGCTCGGCCGCGGCGATCAGCTCGCGCTCGGCCTCGCGGGCCAGCAGCGAGTACTCCACCTGGGCCGCGACGATCGGCACCCGGCCGGGGACCGCCCGCTGCCCCACCGCGGCGGCGGCGAGCTGCCAGCCCGAGTAGTCGCAGACCCCGGCGTACGCGGCGCGTCCCGAGGACACGATGGCGTCCACCGCGGCCAGGGTCTCCTCCAGCGGGACGTCGGGGTCGAAGGCGTGCAGCTGCCACAGGTCGACCTCGTTGACGCCCAGACGGGTCAGGGAGGCGTCGATCGCGGCGATCAGGTGCTTCCTGGAGGCGTCGCGGGGACGGCGGCCGGCCGGGGTGAGCACGGCCTTGGTGGACAGCACCAGCTCCGAGCGCGGCACCGAGTCGCGCAGCAGCCGCCCGAGCAGCCGTTCGGCGTCACCGCCCGTGTAGACGTCGGCGGTGTCGATGAGCGTGCCGCCGGCCTCGGCGAACGTGCGGAGCTGCGCCGCGGCCTCCTCGGCTCCGGTGTCACGCCCCCACGTCATCGTCCCGAGACCCAGGCGGGACACCGACAGGCCGCTCCGGCCCACATAGCGCTGCTCCATGATCCGGCCAGATTACCGCCCGGCCACTTAAAAGTAGTGGAGTGAGGGCTGTAAGACTTGGCCCCGTGACGACCTTGTTGCTGGCCAGACACGGCCTTACCCATCTCACCGGCCCGGTGCTCGCGGGCTGGACCCCCGAGGTCCACCTCAGCGACGCGGGACGGGCCCAGGCGGAGGCGCTCGCCGCGCGGCTGGCCGGCCTGGAGCTCGACGCGATCGTCTCCAGCCCGCTGGAGCGCTGCCAGGAGACCGCGCAGGCGGTCGCCGGGGGGCGGCCGGAGGCCGAGGTGCTGACCGACGAGCGCTTCGGCGAGTGCCGCTACGGCGACTGGACGGGCCGCCCGATCGCCGAGCTCGTCAAGGACCCGCTGTGGCCGGTCGTCCAGGCCCACCCGAGCGCGGTGACCTTTCCCGGGGGCGAGTCGCTGGCGGCCGTGCAGCACCGCGCCGTGACCGCCGTCAGGGAGTGGAACGAGCGGCTGGGCCCGAAGGCGACCTACCTCGTCTGCAGCCACGGAGACGTGATCAAGGCCATCGTGGCCGACGCCATGGGGCTTCACCTGGACCAGTTCCAGCGGATCACGGCCGATCCGGCCTCGCTCACCGCCGTTCGCTACACCCCCCTGCGTCCCTTCGTGCTCAGGCTCAACGACATCGGGGGAGATGTGAGCGGATTGCGGCAAAAGGAGGGTTCGGAGGGCGAGGAGGGGGGAGAAAATTCCACCGGGAGCGATGCCGCAGTCGGCGGCGGATCCGGGACCACGTAAGGTCGGGCTATGCCGGTCTTCGACTACGATCCACCCGAGAGATTCGTGGCCGGTGCCGTGGGGCAACCGGGATCACGAGCCTTCTTCCTGCAGGCTCGGGGCCAGGGCAGGCTGACCACCGTGGCGCTGGAGAAGTTCCAGGTCGCGGCGTTGGCCGACCGTCTCGACGAGCTGCTCGACGAGGTGCTGCGGCGGGGCGAGGGCGACGTCCCGATGCCCGCCGTCCAGGCCGCGCCGGCGGACAACGCCCCCCTGGACGTGCCGATCAGCGAGGACTTCCGCGTGGGCGCCATGGCGCTCGCGTGGGACTCCGAGGCGGCCCAGGTGGTCATCGAGGCCCAGGAGGCGGTCGCCGAGGAGGAGGAGTTCGACCCCTCGGAGACGGACGAGCCCACGGTACTGCGCGTTCACATCAGCCCCGTCGCCGCACGGGCCTTCACCAGGCGGGCCCTGGCGCTCGTCGCCGCCGGGCGCCCGCCCTGCCCGCTCTGTGCCCAGCCCCTCGACCCCGAGGGGCACATCTGCGTGCGGCTCAACGGTTACCGGGGTAATAGCGCTTCAGCTGCTGGAGGAGGCGAATGAGTGCTGAGAGCGAGCCGACGCTGAGTGCGGCGCCGGCCACGGGGCTCGACGAGGAGACCGCGACGCGTCTGCTCCGGAACGGAAGGCTGGAGGTGGCGGGCCGCCTGGTCGAGGCGACCAACATGACGCTCTACTGCTCGATACGGCACGCCGGGCTCTCGGCGGCCTGCGTGTACAAACCCGTGCGGGGCGAGCGCCCCCTGTGGGACTTCCCCGACGGCACCCTGGCCGCCCGCGAGGTCGCCGCCTACGAGGTGTCCGCGGCCATCGGCTGGCGGATCGTGCCGCCCACCGTCTACCGCGACGGCCCCTTCGGTCCCGGCATGTGCCAGCTGTGGGTGGACACCGACCCCGAGATCGACCTGATGGTGCTGATCCGCAGCCGCCACCCCTCGCTGCGGCGGATGGCGGTCTTCGACGCGGTCGTCAACAACGCCGACCGCAAGGGCGGCCACCTGCTGCCGCTCGCCGACGGCCACATCTACGGGGTCGACCACGGGGTCTCCTTCTCCGCCGAGGACAAGCTGCGCACCGTGCTGTGGCAGTGGCGCGGCAAGCCGCTGTCGCGCGAGGCCATGAACGTCCTGACCCGCCTCGAACGCGACCTGGAGGAGGGCCGCCTCGGGAACCGCCTGCGCGAGCTCCTCACCTCCCACGAGGTCGAGGCCACCTGGGCCCGGGTCCGCAGGCTCCTCGACACCGGCCTGCACCCGATGCCCTCCAAGGACTGGCCCGCCATCCCGTGGCCGCCGATCTGAGCCCTTCACCCCCTGCACCACCGCGCGACCCTCACCACCGCGCGACCCTCACCACCGCGCGACCCTCACCACCGCGACCCTCGCCGCCCCGCGGCCCCACCGTCCCCGCGACCGGCCCGCCGGGACGATCCCACCGGGAGAGCCGTCCCCGGACGACCGTCCCCGGAGGACCGCGCCCGGACGACCGCGCCGTGACGCCGGGACGGCCTCGCCGTACGGACCCTCGCCGTACGCACCCCCGCCCCGACGGCGTGCCCGCCGAGGGCGTAATCTCCCGGCATGTGCACGGTTGTCGTCAGCATCGATCCGAGCGCCGAGATCCCCCTGATCGTGGTCGGGGTGCGCGATGAGTTCACCGACCGTCCATGGGTCCCCCCGGGCGAGCACTGGCCGGGGGAGCGTCCCGGCCTGATCGGCGGGCGTGACCTGCGGGGCGGCGGTACCTGGCTGGCGGTCGATCCCGGGAGCAGGAGGGTCGGGGCCGTCCTCAACGGGCACGGCCTGCCCGCCCCGGACGCGACCCGCCGATCGCGGGGCGACCTGCCGCTGCTCGCGGCGGCCGGGGAGGACCTGCCCGAGAGCGGCCTGGGCGGCTACGACCCCTTCCACCTGCTCCGGGCCGACCTCGGCGGGGCCCGGCTGTGGCACTGGGACGGGGTCGCGCTGGGGCGGGAGGACCTCCCCCCGGGAACCCACATGATCGTCAACAGCGGCTGGGAACGGGGCGAGGAGGACGAGCGCGTCGCCTTCTTCCGGCCGCTGTTCGCCGCCGCGGAGCGCCCGTCCGGGCTCGACGGCCCCTGGGAGAGGTGGCGGGAGCTCGCCACCGGCGCGGGAGTGCCGTCCGGCGACCCCCGTACCATGATCGTCAATCGTGATCTGCCCGAGGGCCGGGTCTTCGGGTCGGTGTCGGTCACCCTGCTGGGGCTGGCGCCCGGGGGTGTCCGCTACGAGTTCACCGCCGACCCCCGGGACCCGGCCGCCTTCGGCGTGATCCTGCCGGAATGATCTGGTGAGCCCCCGGGGTTGAGGTGAATGTCCTTGTTCACCACCCCGGGGTGACCGGGATGGTCGGTTCGCTGGATAGGCTCCTTTTTTGACGTCCTCCCATGGCCGGCGCCGGGACCACCGGCCTCCCGCGGTCCGGATCCCCGCCGGCACCGGGCGGTCCGCTCCGCTTCCCCTCCCGGGGTTAGAATCCGGGGTCCCCACGCTGGAGGTATGTGATGAGATCGTGGTCGGCGCCGACGGTTCCCGGGCTTCCCGGTGCCGGTGTCCCGCTGCGGCTGTTCGACACGGCCGCGCGCGAGGTCGTCACCACGCGGCCGGGTGCCACGGCACGGATGTACGTCTGCGGCATCACCCCCTACGACGCCACCCACATAGGGCACGCGAACACCTATCTCGCCTTCGACCTGGTCAACCGGGCCTGGCGGGACGCCGGGCACGAGGTGCACTTCACTCAGAACGCCACCGACGTGGACGACCCTCTGCTGGAGCGCGCGGAGCGGACCGGCGTGGACTGGCGTGAGCTGGCAGAGCGTGAGATCGAGCTGTTCCGGACCGACATGGAGGCGCTGCGCATCCTCCCGCCGCGCGACTACGTGGCCGTGACCGAGGTGATCGACCAGGTGGCGGACCTGGTCGAGGTGCTGCGCGACAAGGGCGCCACCTACGAGCTCGACGGGGACGTCTACTTCGACGTGTCCGCGGCCCCCAAGTTCGGCGCCGTGTCGGGCTACTCCGAGGAGCGGATGCTGGCCCTGTTCGGCGAGCGCGGGGGAGACCCCGGCAGGCAGGGCAAGAAGCACCCCCTGGACTGGCTGCTCTGGCGCGCGGAGCGCCCGGGGGAGCCGTCCTGGCCCTCGGTGTTCGGGCCGGGCAGGCCGGGCTGGCACATCGAGTGCACCGCGATCGCCCTGGCGAACCTGTCCGGAGGCTTCGACGTCGCGGGCGGCGGCTCCGACCTGATCTTCCCGCACCACGAGTGCGGGGCCCACGAGGGCCATGTGGCGTCCGGCGAGTGGCCCTTCGCCAAGGCCTACGTCCACGCGGGCATGGTCGCCCTGGACGGCGAGAAGATGTCCAAGTCCAAGGGCAACCTGGTCTTCGTCTCCCGCCTGCGCCGGGAGAGCGACCCGATGGCCATCCGGCTGGCGCTGCTGGCCCACCACTACCGCTCGGACTGGGAGTGGACGGCCGGCCTGCTGGCCTCGGCCGAGGCGCGGCTGGCGCGCTGGCGCTCGGCCGCGGCGCTGAAGGCCGGCCCGGACGCCGGTGCCCTGCTGGAGCGGGTACGCGACCGGATGGCCGACGACCTGGACGCCCCGGGGGCCCTGGCGGCCGTCGATGACTGGGCCGAGCGGGCCCTGTCCGGGGGCGGGACCGACCCGGACGCCCCGGCCCTGGTCGGGCGGATCGCGGACACGCTGCTGGGGATCGCCCTGTGACCCCCTGACCCCCGGGGACCGCGCTCTGCGCTCCGGGCTGCTCCCCGGCGCCCCTGTGGACGCCGGGGAGCCCCGATCTCCCCTGAGCACCGGGGGATCCGAAGGCCCGGCGGGGAGCGGCGCGACCGGGGAAAGAGCGGGTGAAAACGAGCGAGCCCGCCCCGCTCGCGCGGGACGGGCTCGATCTGAAGTCTTTGTCAGACCATCAGACCAGGTCAGATGACCTGAACCTGGTCGGCCTGCGGGCCCTTCTGGCCCTGCGTGGTGACGAAGCTGACACGCTGGTTCTCCTCCAGGCTGCGGTAGCCGCCGGAGTTGATTGCCGAGTAGTGCACGAAGACATCGGCGGTGCCGTCATCCGGTGCGATGAATCCGAAGCCCTTTTCGGCGTTGAACCACTTAACGGTGCCCTCAGACAAAACTACTTCTCCTCATTGGGAGCCTCACCGAACCGCCAGGTCGGCGGCACGGGGCTGCGTTGCGGACCCTACCATGCACCCGCGGAGACCATCCGGAGAAACCTGTAACGTCCGCTGTCGGCGGACTCTCATAAGCACTTGAGATGATAAGGCTAAGCGAGCATTACGACTGCAACAACCTAACTCTATCGCCCCGCATCGAGACGCACAACTCACGAGATGGAGGCGAGGAACCGCTCCCGATCCTCGGCGGGCAGGCGGTCGACGAACAGGGTTCCCTCGAGGTGGTCGGCCTCGTGCTGCAGCACCCGGGCGAGCATGCCCAGCGCCCGGACCGTGACGGGTCTGCCGAACATGTCGCGGCCACGCGCCGTGACCATGTAGGAGCGTTCCAGTGGCCACCAGTGGCCCGGCGCCGACAGGCAGGCCTCGTCGGCGGTGATCCTGCGCTCGGACAGCTCCAGGCGGGGGTTGACCAGGTGACCGGACCTGCCGTCCAGCTCGTAGACGACCACCCGCAGCGGGACCCCGATCTGCGGCGCGGCCAGACCGGCACGGCCGGCCCCCGCCCGCATCGTGGCCTGGAGCGACTTGACCAGGACGCGCAGCTCCCGGTCGAAGACGGTCACCGGCTCGGCGACCGTCCGCAGCACGGGATCGGTGAAGGGTCGGATCGGCTGGACGGCCACGCGCACTCCCCGCAGAGGTCGAATCGGCATCGAGGACGGTTCCCGCTGCCGCCGTGGCTCAACCGTCACCCTCCGGGACCCCGTGTTTCGGTCATGTTGCCGGAGTGCGGCGTGTGCATTGCATATTTCCACGGTTAGTCACATGTAACCGGCGCACCATCACACATAGTGAATGTGCGTAACCGCCCCCTCGTAGTTTTCGGACCGAAGCCCCGAAAACCCGCAGGAGGAACGATGGCGAAGCCCTGGATCAGTGACTGGCGGCCCGACGACCCGGACTTCTGGCAAGGCCAGGGCAAGAGGGTGGCCCGGCGGAACCTGATCTTCTCCATCTTCGCCGAGCACCTGGGGTTCACGCTGTGGACCGTGTGGAGCATCGTGACCGTGAAGATGGGCTCCTACGACTTCTCCACCGACCAGCTCTTCTGGATCGTCTCACTGCCCAACCTGGTCGGCTCGGCCCTGCGCATCCCCTACACCTTCGCCCCCGCCAGGTTCGGCGGCCGGAACTTCACCGTGGTCAGCGCCCTGCTGCTGCTGATCCCCGCGGTGCTGCTGGCGTTCGCGGTCGGTGACCCGAACACCCCGTACTGGGTGTTCCTGGTGATCGCGGCCACCGCGGGCCTGGGCGGCGGCAACTTCGCCTCCAGCATGGCCAACATCACCCACTTCTACCCTCAGGGCAGGCAGGGGACGGCGCTCGGCCTCAACGCGGCGGGCGGCAACATCGGGGTCAGCTCCGTGCAGCTCGTCATGCCCCTGGTGATCGGCGCGTTCGGGCTGGCCGCGGCCGGGCTGTTCTGGATCCCGTTCATCCTGGCCGCCGCGCTCGGCGCCTACTTCTTCATGGACAACCTGACCTCCGCCAAGGCCAGCCCCGCGGACCAGCTCAAGGTCGCCGGACGGGCCCAGACCTGGATCATGTCGCTGCTGTACATCGGCACGTTCGGCTCGTTCATCGGCTACGCCACGGCGTTCCCGCTGCTCATCAAGAGCCAGTTCCCCGAGCAGGCCTCCCTGGTCGCCCTGGCCTTCCTCGGCCCGCTGGTCGGTTCCCTGATCCGCCCGGCCGGAGGCTGGCTGTCGGACCGGCTCGGCGGCGCCCGGGTGACGCTGGTCAACTTCGGCGCCATGGCCGGCGCGGCGGCGCTGGTCTGGCAGGGCCTGGCCCAGCACGCCTTCCCGCTCTTCTTCTGCGCCTACATGCTCCTGGTCGCCACCACCGGAATCGGCAACGGCTCCACCTACCGCATGATCCCGGCGATCTTCCGGGCCAAGGCCGTCGCGGGCCTCGCCCCGGGCACGACGGCCTACGAGGCGGCGCTCGCGGTCGGCAGGCGGGACTCCTCCGCGGCGGTCGGGATCATCTCCGCGATCGGCGCGTTCGGCGGGTTCTTCATCAACCGCGGGTTCGGCAGCTCCATCGCCGCGACCGGGGGAGCCGGTGCCGCGCTGGGTTCGTTCGCCGCCTTCTACGTGCTGTGCGCGATCCTCACCTGGGCCTGCTACCTGCGTACCGCGGGTTCGGTGCCCAGCCTGGCGGCGGCCCGCGTGTGACCGGCGGCGCGCCGGGCACCCCGGGCACCCCGGGCCCGCCGGGCGAGCCGGGCACCCCGGCACGTCCGGAAAGCCCGGCACGCCCGGCACGCCCGGGACCCGGTGCGCGGCGCGCCCTCACATCCGGCGCGGGCCCGGCCGACGGACCACTCACACCCGCCTCATCGCGCATGTGAACGCGGTTAGCGGCTTGTAGCACATCGGTAACAGGGGGGACCTCGCGGTGAAACCGCCTGAAAGCACCATCGGATCCATGCCGGTCTCACTTCCCGCCCCGCCGCCTGTGAAGGCCGGGACGGCGACCCACTGCCCGTACTGCGCCCTGCAGTGCGGCATGAACGTCGCGACGGGTGAGACGATCACCATCACCCCGCGCCAGGACATTCCCGCCAACGCGGGAGGACTGTGTCAGAAGGGCTGGACCGCCGGTGAGCTCCTCACCGGTGACCGGCTCACCACCCCCCTGCTGCACGGTGAGGAGGCCGGCTGGGACGAGGCGCTGGACTTCGTCGCCGACCGGATCCGCGCCGTCCAGGCCGCCCACGGCCCCGACGGGGTGGCCGTGTTCGGCGGCGGCGGGCTGACCAACGAGAAGGCCTACCAGCTCGGCAAGTTCGCCCGGGTGGTGCTGCGGACCAGCCAGATCGACTACAACGGCCGGTTCTGCATGTCCTCGGCCGCCGCGGCCACCGGCCGCGCCTTCGGCATGGACCGCGGCCTGCCGTTCCCGATCACCGACCTGGCCCGCGCCGACGCGGTGCTGCTGGCCGGCGGGAACGTGGCCGAGACCATGCCGCCCTTCGTCCGGCACCTGGCCGCGATGCGCGAGGCCGGCGGGCGGCTGATCGTCATCGACCCCCGCGTCACCCCGACCGCCCGCCAGGCCGACCTGCACCTGCAGCCCACCCCCGGCACCGACCTGGCGCTGGCGCTGGGCCTGCTGCACATCGTCGTCGCCCAGGGCGACGTCGACGAGGACTACGTGGCCGCCCGCACCACCGGGTTCGAGGCGGTCCGCACCTCGGTCGCGGCCTGGTGGCCCGAGCGGGTGGAGCGGATCACCGGCGTGCCGGTCGCCTGGATGCGCGCCGCGGTGGCGATCCTGGCCGCCGCGGACCGGGCCGCGATCCTCACCGGCCGCGGGGCCGAGCAGCACGCCAAGGGCACCGACACGGTCGGCGCGTTCGTCAACCTGGCCCTGGCCCTGGGCCTGCCCGGCCGCGAGGGATCGGGGTACGGCTGCGTCACCGGCCAGGGCAACGGCCAGGGAGGCCGCGAGCACGGACAGAAGGCCGACCAGCTCCCCGGCTACCGGAAGATCGACGACCCGGCCGCCCGCGCGCACGTCGCCGCGGTCTGGGGCGTCGACCCCGACGAGCTGCCCGGCCCGGGCCGTTCGGCCTACGAGCTGCTGGACGCGCTCGGCACCCCCACCGGCCCCCGGGCGCTGCTGCTGTTCGGCTCCAACCCGCTGGTCTCGGCGCCGCACGCCGGGCGGGTGGCCGAACGCCTCGGCGCGCTGGACCTGCTGGTGGTCTCGGACATGGTCCTGTCGGAGACGGCCGCCACGGCCGACGTGGTCCTGCCCACCACCCAGTGGGCCGAGGAGAGCGGCACCATGACCAACCTGGAGGGACGGGTGCTCTTGCGCCGCCGGGCGATCGACCCGCCCGCGGGGGTGCGCAGCGACCTGGAGATCCTGCGCGGCCTGGCCGCGCGGCTGCGCGGCACGGACGGCTTCTCCGCCGACCCCCGCGAGGTCTTCGACGAGCTGCGCCGCGCCTCGGCCGGCGGGATCGCCGACTACGCGGGCATCACCTACGAGCGGATCGCGGCCGAGACCGGCGTGTTCTGGCCGTGCCCGGCCGAGGACCACCCCGGCACCCCGCGCCCGTTCCTGGACCGCTTCCCCACCCCCGACGGGCGCGCCCGCTTCCTGCCGGTCGAGCACCGCCCGCCCGACGAGGACGTCGACGCCGAGTACCCGCTCTACCTCACGACCGGGCGGGTGCTGGCCCACTACCAGAGCGGCGCGCAGACCCGGCGGATCGCCGCGCTCAACGCGGCGGCACCGGAGGGCTTCGTGGAACTGCACCCCGACCTGGCCGAACGGCTGGACGTGACGCACGGCGAGAGGCTGCGGGTGATCGGCCGGCGCGGCGAGACCGAGGCCCCGGCCAGGGTCAGCGCGGCCATCCGGCCCGACACCGTGTTCATGCCCTTCCACTGGCCGGGCGTCAACCTGCTCACCAACCCCGCCCTGGACCCGGTGTCGCGGATGCCGGAGTTCAAGGTGTGCGCGGTCAGAGTGGAGCGTGCCCGATGACCCGGATCGTGGTGGTGGGCAACGGCATGGCCGGCGCCCGCCTGGTGAGCGAGATCCGCGCCCGTGACCGGCACGTGGGACTGACCGTGTTCGGCGCCGAGCACGGCCAGCCCTACAACCGGGTGCTGCTGTCGAACGTGGTGGCCGGGACGATGCCCCCCGACCAGGTGCGGCTGCTGGACCCGGCCTGGTACGCCGACCACTCGGTGACGGCCGTGCCCGGCGTCGAGGTGGTCGCGGTGGACCGGGAGAGCCAGTTCGTGATCACCGCGACCGGCAGGCGCGAGCCGTACGACGTCCTGGTCCTGGCGACCGGCAGCGAGGCCGTGGTGCCGCCGGTGCCGGGCGCGGAGCGGGCCGTGACGTTCCGGACGATGGACGACTGCCACGCGATCCTGCGGGCGGCCGGATCGGCGCGGCGCGCCGTGGTGGTCGGCGGCGGGCTGCTCGGCATCGAGGCGGCCAGGGGCCTGGCCGGGCGCGGGCTGCCGGTGACGCTGCTGCACCTGGCCGGGCACCTGATGGACCGCCAGCTCGACGCCGAGGCCGGGCTCGTGCTGGGCCAGACCCTGGGCGGGCTGGGCGTGGAGATCAGGACCGGCGTCACCGTCGAGGAGATCGCCGACGACGGCGTGCGGCTCTCCGCCGGCGAGCTCGTCGAGGCCGACCTGGTGGTGCTGGCCTGCGGCGTCCGCCCGGTGACCGCCCTGGCCAGGGACGCGGGCCTGGAGGTGGCGCGCGGGATCGTCGTCGACGACGAGATGCGCACCGACGACCCCTCGATCTTCGCGATCGGCGAGTGCGCCGAGCACCGGGGCAGGGTCTACGGGCTGGTCGCCCCGGCCTGGGAGCAGGCCGCGGTGGTCGCCGACCTCGTCACCGGCACCGACAAGACCGCCCGCTACCGGGGGTCGCGGCTGGTGACCCGGCTCAAGGCCAGGAGCGTGGAGCTGGCCGCGATGGGCGAGACCCACCTGACCGAGGACGACGCCGAGGTCGTGCGGTTCAGCCACCGGGCGACCGGCACCTACCGCAAGCTGGTCATCCGGGACGGCCGCCTGGTCGGCGTGATCCTGCTGGGCGAGACCTCCACGGTGGGCAACCTCACCCAGCTCTTCGACCGGGGAGGGCCGCTGCCGGGCGACCGGGCGGGGCTGCTGTTCCCCGGCCTGTCGGGCGGAACGGTCGCCGAGAGCCCGGTCAGGATGCCCGACGCGGCCAGGGTCTGCCAGTGCAACAACGTGACCAAGGGCCAGATCAGGGCCTGCTGGGAGTCCGGTGCCCGGGACGTCGCGGCCGTGGCGGCCGCCACCCGGGCCACCACCGGCTGCGGCGGCTGCCACGACGCGGTGGAGGGCATCGTCGACTGGCTCTGCGAGCAGGAAGGGGTCTCGGCATGACCGGCGGGACGGGCGCGGGGCGGACGGACGAGATCGACGAGAAGGGAAGGACGACCATGTCACGGCTTGTCGTCGTGGGACACGGACCGACATCGCACCGCCTGGTCGAGGCCCTGATCGCCAAGGGTTTCGCGGGCCGCATCACCGTGCTGGGGGAGGAGCCCCGATCGGCGTACGACCGGGTGGCGCTGACCTCGTACCTGACCGGGAAGAGCGTGGAGGACCTCAGCTACCCGGTGCCCGGCGGCGTCGTGCTGCGCCTGTCGTCCCGGGTCGTCGAGATCGACCGCCGGGCGCGGGAGGTCGTCACCGCCGACGGCCACCGGGAGCCCTACGACACGCTGGTGCTGGCCACCGGGTCCAGCCCGTTCGTGCCGCCGGTGCCCGGCAGGGAGCTGGAGGGCTGCTTCGTCTACCGCACGATCGACGACCTCGACGCGATCAGGCGGGCCGCCGCGGACGCCACCGGCGGCGTGGTGATCGGCGGCGGGCTGCTCGGCCTGGAGGCCGCCGACGCGCTGCGCGGCCTGGGCATGGACACGCACGTGGTCGAGATGGGCGGCTGGCTCATGCCCCGCCAGGTCGACGAGGGCGGCGGCTCCGTGCTCCGGGGCCACGTGGAGGCGCTCGGCCTGACCGTGCACACCGACGCCGGCGCGAAGGAGATCGTCGCCGGCCCGGACGGGCGGGTCGCCGGGCTCCTCAAGCCCGACGGGGAGACCATCGACGCCCAGATCGTGATCTTCTCGGCGGGGGTCAGGCCCCGTGACGAGCTGGCCCGGCAGTCCGGGCTGGAGGTCGGCGCGCGCGGCGGGATCGCGGTGGACGACGGCATGCGCACCGGCGACCCGGCGATCTACGCGATCGGCGAGTGCGCCCTGCACGACGGCATGGTCTACGGGCTGGTCGGCCCGTGCTTCACGATGGCCGAGGTCGCCGCCGACCGCATCTGCGGCGGCGAGGCGGTCTTCACCCGCGCCGACCTGTCCACCAAGCTCAAGCTGCTCGGTGTGGAGGTCGCCCAGTTCGGCGCCATGGAGGGCGCCCTGGACGTGACGTTCATGGACCCGGTGGGCGGCGTCTACCAGAGGCTCTTCGTCAGCGACGACGCCCGCACGCTGCTCGGTGGGATCTGCGTCGGCGACGCCACCCCGTACAACACCCTCAAGCCGTTCGTCGGCCGCGAGCTGCCGGGATCGCCGAGCGAGCTGCTGTTCACCGGCGGCCCGTCGAACATGGAACTGCCCGACGACGCCCAGGTCTGCTCCTGCAACAACGTCACCAAGGGGCAGGTGTGCTCGGCCATCGCCGACCACGGCCTCACCGACGTGCCCGGCATCAAGGCGTGCACCCGCGCGGGCACCACCTGCGGCAGCTGCGTCCCGATGCTCAAGCAGCTCCTCGTCTCCTCGGGCGTGGAGGTCTCCAAGGCCCTGTGCGAGCACTTCGCGCAGAGCAGGGCCGAGTTGTTCGACATCGTGCGGGTCCGCGGGCTCACCACGTTCTCGCAGATCATCGCCGAGCACGGCACCGGGCGCGGCTGCGACGTGTGCAAGCCCGTCGTCGCCTCGATCCTGGCCTCGCTCGGCAACGGCCACATCCTCGACGGCGAGCAGGCCGCGCTGCAGGACACCAACGACCACTTCCTGGCCAACATCCAGCGCAACGGGACCTACTCGGTGGTGCCGCGCATCCCCGGCGGGGAGATCACCCCCGAGAAGCTGATCGTGATCGGCGAGGTGGCCCGTGACTTCGACCTCTACACCAAGATCACCGGAGGGCAGCGGATCGACCTGTTCGGGGCCCGGGTGGAGCAGCTGCCGCTGATCTGGAAGCGCCTGGTGGACGCGGGCTTCGAGTCCGGCCACGCCTACGGCAAGGCGCTGCGCACGGTCAAGTCGTGCGTGGGCTCCACCTGGTGCCGCTACGGCGTGCAGGACGCGGTCGGCCTGGCGGTGGCGCTGGAGCTGCGCTACCGGGGGCTGCGCTCGCCGCACAAGCTCAAGTCGGCCGTGTCCGGCTGCGCCCGCGAGTGCGCCGAGGCCAGGGGCAAGGACTTCGGCATCATCGCCACCGAGCAGGGCTGGAACCTCTACGTGGGCGGCAACGGCGGCTTCACCCCCCGCCACGCCGACCTGTTCGCCTCCGACCTGGACACCGAGGAGCTGATCCGCGTCATCGACCGGTTCCTGATGTTCTACATCCGCACCGCCGACCGCCTGCAGCGCACCTCGGTGTGGCTGGAGAACCAGGGGCTGGCCTACGTCCAGGAGGTGATCCTGGAGGACTCCCTGGGGATCTGCGCCGACCTGGACGCCCAGATGGCGCGGCACGTGGCCGGTTACGCCGACGAGTGGCGCGTCACGATCGAGGACCCGGACAAGCTGCGGCGGTTCGTCTCGTTCGTCAACGCCCCCGGGACCCCGGACCCCTCGATCGCCTTCGAGACCGAGCGCGACCAGGTCAAGCCGGTCCTGATCCCGCTGGAGGCGATCCGCTCCTGAGCCGGGCGCCCGGCCGCCCCGGCCACCGAGCCCACCGAGAGCACCGAGCCCACCGAGAGCACCGAGAGCACCGCGCCGGGCGGCCCCGGCACCCCGGGAAACCCGAGCACTCCGAGCAGATCGAGCAGACCGAGCAGAAAGGCCCGCACCGATGACCGCCGTACGCGAAGACCTGGAGACGCTGGAGACGACCGTCTGGACGCCGGTCTGCTCCTACACCGACCTGCTGCCCGAGCGCGGAGCCTGCGCGCTCGTCGGCGGCCACCAGATCGCGGTGTTCCGCACCTTCGACGGTGCCCTGTTCGCGGTCGGCAACCGCGACCCGTTCAGCGGGGCCCACGTGCTGTCCCGCGGCATCGTGGGCACCCGCGCGGGCGAGCCCATCGTCGTCTCGCCCATGCACAAGCAGGCGTTCTCCCTGATGACGGGGGTCTGCCTGGACGAGGCGTCGGTGGCCGTGCCGATCTACCCGATCCGGCTGGCCGGCGGGACGGTCGAGGTGAGCGCCGGATGAGCGCGAGAGGGGCCCGCGGCCGCCCGGACACCCACGAAGGAGTGGTGAACGACAGATGAGCATCACCGCCGCCGACGACCAGGCCGGCTCCCCGGAGACCGCGCCCGACGCGCTGGCCGGGTTCACGATCGGGGTCACCGCCACCCGGCGGCGCGAGGAGTTCTGCGCGCTGCTGGAGCGCAGGGGGGCCAGGGTGGTGAGCGCGCCGGCGATCCGGCTGGTGCCCGTGGCCGAGGACGCGGAGCTGCTGGCCGCCACCCGGGCCGGCCTGACCGCCCCCATCGACGACGTGGTGATCACCACCGGGGTCGGTTTCCGGGGCTGGATGGCCGCGGCCGAGGGCTGGGGGCTGTCGGGGGAGCTCGCCGAGCACCTGGCCGCCGCCCGGCTGCTGACCCGCGGCCCCAAGGCGCGCGGCGCGGTCCGGGCCGCGGGCCTGACCGACCACTGGACCCCGCCCACCGAGTCGTGCGAGGAGGTCAAGCAGTACCTGCTCGCCCAGGACCTGCGCGGCCGCCGCATCGCCGTGCAGCTGCACGGGGAGCCGCTGACCGGCTTCGTGGCCGCGCTGCGCGAGGCCGGGGCCGAGGTCATCGAGGTGCCGGTCTACCGGTGGCTGCCCTACCGCGACGTGTCGCCGCTGCGCCGCCTGGTCAGTCAGGCGATCTCCGGCGGGGTGGACGCGGTGGCGTTCACCAGCGCCCCGGCCGTGCTGGCCATGCTCAACTCCGCCCGCGCCGAGGGGCTGGAGGACGCGCTGATCGCGGCGTTCGCCGGTCCGGTGGTGGCCGCCTGCGTGGGCCCGGTCACCGCGGCGCCCCTGGAGGCGCGCGGGGTGCCCACCGTGCAGCCCGAGCGCTCCCGGCTGGGCACGCTGGCCCGTACGCTCGCCAGGCACCTGCCCCGGCACAGCGTCACCCGGCTGACCGCCGGCGGCCACCGGCTGGAGATCCGCGGCCACGCCGTCGCGGTGGACGGCGAGCTCAAGCCGCTGCCCCCGGCGCCGATGGCGGTCCTCAAGCGCCTGGCCGACAAGCCGGGCCACGTGGTGGCCCGCTCGGACCTGCGGACGGTGCTCCCGGGCGGACCCTCGCGCGACTCGGCCGAGCACGCGGTCGAGATGGCCATCACCCGCCTGCGCCGAGCCCTCGGCCCCTCGGGGATCGTCGAGACGGTCGTCAAGCGCGGCTACCGCCTGGCCTGCGACCGGGGCGAGGGCCTGTGACGACGCTGGTCCTGGCCGGGCACGGCACGCGCAGCGCCCGGGGGGAGGAGACCCTGGCCGGACTGTGCGACCTGGTACGCGCCGGGCGTCCCGGGACCCGCGTCGAGCAGGCGTTCCTGGAGATCAGCTCGCCCCCGCTGGCCGGCGTGCTCGCCGGCCTGACCGGTCCCGTCGTGGTGGTCCCGCTGCTGCTGGCGGGCGGCTACCACGTGCACATCGATCTTCCCTCGGTGGTGGCGGCGGCCGGTTCGGACGCCGTGGTCGCGCCCCCGCTGGGGCCCCACCCGCTGCTGGCCGCGGTCCTGGCCCGCCGGCTGGCCGCCGCCGGCCTGCGGGCGGCGGACTCGGTGATCCTGGGCGCCGCGGGCTCCTCCGACCCCGCGGCCCTGGCCGACGTACGGGCGGCCGCCCGGCTGCTGGCGGCCCGGCTCTCCCGCCCGGTCGTCGCGGCCTTCGCCGCCGCGGGCACCCCCACGGTCGCCGAGGCCCTGGAGCGGCTGCGCTCGGGACCGGCGCCACGGGTCGCGCTGGCCTCCTACCTGCTGGCGCCCGGTTTCTTCCAGGGCCGCCTGGAGGCCGCGGGAGCCGACCTGGTCGCCGCGCCCCTGGGGGTGGACACCGACCTGGCCGCGCTCATCTGGACCCGTTTCGACCAGGCCCACCGCACGGCGACGGCCGCCGGCACCGGCCGGGTGCCGCGGGGCCCGCGGGAGATGTCGCACCGGGCCTGACCGCGGGGGACGTCACCGCGGGCGTCCCGAGGCACCCTGGAGGCACCCTGGAGGCACCGGGAGACGCCGGGAGACGTCGTGGGCGATCATGCGGAGCCCCCGGGCGGCCGGACCCCCGGCCCCGGAGGTCTCAGCCGTCGGAGTCGCGGTCGCGGCGGCGCAGGTAGCGCTCGAACTCGGCCGCGATGGCGTCGCCGCTCGCCTCGGGCAGCTCGGCGGCGTCCTTGCGCTCCTCGAGCTCCTTGACGTACTCGGCGACCTCGCTGTCCTGCGAGGCCAGCTCGTCCACGCCGTGCTCCCAGGCCCGTGACTCCTCGGCCAGCTCGCCCAGCGGCATCGGGATGTCGAGCAGGTCCTCCATCCGGCTGAGCAGCGCCATGGTGGCCTTCGGGTTGGGCGGCTGGGCCACGTAGTGCGGCACCGAGGCCCACAGCGAGACGGCGTGCATCCCGGCGGCGCCCAGGGAGTGCTGGAGCACGCCGACGATGCCGGTCGGGCCCTCGTAGCGGCTCAGCTCCAGGTTGATCGCCCTGGCCAGGCCCTCGTCGGTCGCCGACCCCACGATCGGCACCGGCCGGGTGTGCGGCGAGTCGTTGAGCAGGGCGCCCAGCAGGACGGCCAGCTCGACCCCCAGCTCGCGGCAGACGAACACGATCTCCTCGCAGAACGCCCGCCAGCGCATGTTGGGCTCGATGCCGCGCAGCAGCACCACGTCGCGGTCGACGCCCGGGGGCCTGGCCACCGAGAGCTTGGTGGTGGGCCAGGTGATGGAGCGGGTCAGCCCCTCACCCATCTCGACGATCGGGCGGGTCACCTGGAAGTCGTAGTAGTCCTCCGGGTCCAGGGCGACCAGCGGGGTGGCCTTCCACTCGTCCTCCAGGTGCGCGATCACTCCGCTCGAGGCCTCACCCGCGTCGTTCCACCCCTCGAACGCGGCGATCATCACCGGGTCGACGAGCTCGGGCAGACCTTCGATTTCGATCACGCGCCCCTCCTTTTCGCCGTACCGTCCTATCCGGCTAAGCCTATGCGGTGAGGGGGGCTTCACGTCACCTTCCCGACGTGGTGCGGACGATCAGGACGTGACCGCCGGGAACGGTGTGGCGCGCCGCGCGGTCACCTCCCGCGAACGGCGGGGCCGCCGGGGGCCGCGCACGGCCGAGGGCGGCGATCATGGTGCTCGATGGCGCCGGACGGGCCCCGGTATTCTTGCCCCCATGACGAGCACCCCGTCCACCCCCTCTACCTCTACCCCCACCCCTTCCTTCCGTGACGTCCTGGCCGAGCGTGTGATGGTGGCCGACGGGGCGATGGGGACGATGCTGCAGGCCCATGACGTGACCATGGACGACTTCCAGGGTCACGAGGGCTGCAACGAGGTGCTCAACGTCACCCGTCCCGACATCGTCCGCGCCGTGCACGAGGCCTACTTCGAGGTGGGCGTCGACTGCGTGGAGACCAACACCTTCGGCGCGAACCTGTCGGCCCTCGGCGAGTACGACATCTCCGACCGCGTCTTCGAGTACTCCGAGGCCGGGGCCCGGGTCGCCCGGCAGGCCGCCGACGCCTGGTCCACCCCGGACCGGCCGCGCTTCGTGCTCGGCTCCATCGGCCCCGGCACCAAGCTGCCCACTCTGGGCCACAAGCCGTACGCGGAGCTGCGCGACGCCTACCGCGACAACGCCGCCGGGCTGATCTCCGGCGGCGCCGACGCGCTGATCGTGGAGACCTCCCAGGACCTGCTCCAGGTCAAGGCGGCGGTGATCGGCGCCCGCAGGGCCATCGCCGACGCCGGGCGGGACGTGCCGGTCATCGCCCAGGTGACCATCGAGACCAACGGGGCCATGCTGCTGGGCTCGGAGATCGGCGCCGCCCTGACCGCGATCGAGCCGCTCGGCGTCGACGTGATCGGCCTCAACTGCGCCACCGGCCCGGCCGAGATGAGCGAGCACCTGCGCTACCTGGCCCGGCACGCCCGGGTCCGCCTGTCGTGCATGCCCAACGCCGGGCTGCCCGTGCTCACCTCCGACGGCGCCTACTACCCGCTGAGCCCCGGCGAGCTGGCCTCGGCGCACGAGAACTTCACCCGCGACTACGGCCTTTCCCTGGTCGGCGGGTGCTGCGGCACCACGCCCGAGCACCTGCGCCGGGTCGTCGAGCGGGTCCGCGGGCGCGAGACGGCGCCGCGCCGCCCCCGCCCCGAGGCCGGGGCCTGCTCGCTCTACCAGAGCGTCCCCTTCCGCCAGGACACCTCCTACCTGGCCATCGGCGAGCGCACCAACGCCGTCGGCTCCAAGGCCTTCCGCGAGGCGATGCTCGCCCAGGACTGGGAGGAGTGCCTGGAGATCGCGCGCGGCCAGGCCCGCGACGGCGCGCACATGCTCGACCTGTGCGTCGACTACGTGGGACGCGACGGCGTGGCCGACATGAAAGAGCTGGCGTTCCGCTTCGCCACCGCCTCCACGCTGCCGATCGTGCTGGACTCCACCGAGCCCGCCGTGCTGGAGGCCGGGCTGCAGATGCTCGGCGGGCGCGCGGTCGTCAACTCGGTCAACTACGAGGAGGGCGACGCCCCCGGGACGCGCTTCCACCGGAACATGACCCTGGTCAGGGAGTACGGCGCGGCCGTGGTGGCCCTGACCATCGACGAGGAGGGCCAGGCCCGTACCGCCGAGGCCAAGGTCCGCATCGCCCGGCGCCTGGTCGAGGACCTGACCGGGAACTGGGGCATGAACGTCGAGGACATCCTCGTGGACGTGCTCACCTTCCCCATCGCCACCGGCCAGGAGGAGACCCGGCGCGACGCGCTGGAGTCGATCGAGGCGATCAAGGAGCTCAAGCGCCTGCACCCGGGCGTGCAGACCGTGCTGGGCCTGTCGAACGTGTCGTTCGGCCTCAACCCGGCCGCCCGCATCGTGCTCAACTCGGTCTTCCTCAACGAGTGCGTCAACGCCGGCCTGGACGCGGCGATCGTGCACGCCTCCAAGATCCTGCCCATGGCGCGCATCCCCGAGGAGCAGCGCGAGGTCGCCCTGGACATGGTCTACGACCGGCGCCGGGAGGGCTACGACCCGCTGCAGCGGTTCATGGAGCTCTTCGACGGCGTCGACGCCGCCGCCCTCAAGGCGTCCAAGGCCGAGGAACTGGCCGCGCTGCCGCTCTGGGAGCGCCTCAAGCGCCGCATCGTCGACGGCGAGCGCAAGGGCCTGGAGGCCGACCTGGACGAGGCCCTCGCCCGGCGCCCGGCCCTGGAGATCGTGAACGACGTACTGCTCGACGGCATGAAGACCGTGGGGGAGCTGTTCGGCTCCGGCCAGATGCAGCTGCCCTTCGTCCTGCAGTCGGCCGAGGTGATGAAGACCTCGGTGGCCTACCTGGAGCCGCACATGGAGCGGGTCGAGGGCGAGATCAAGGGCCGCATCGTGCTGGCCACCGTCAAGGGCGACGTGCACGACATCGGCAAGAACCTGGTCGACATCATCCTCTCCAACAACGGCTACGAGGTCGTCAACCTCGGCATCAAGCAGCCGATCTCGGTCATCCTGGAGGCCGCCGAGGAGACAAGGGCCGACGTCATCGGCATGTCCGGGCTGCTGGTGAAGTCCACGGTGATCATGAAGGAGAACCTGGAGGAGATGAACTCCAGGGGCATCGCCGGCAGGTTCCCCGTGCTGCTCGGCGGGGCCGCGCTCACCCGCGCCTACGTCGAGCAGGACCTCGCCGACCTCTTCCAGGGCGAGGTCCGCTACGCCCGCGACGCCTTCGAGGGCCTGCGCCTGATGGACGCCTTCATGGCGGTCAAGCGCGGCGAGAAGGGTGCGAGCCTGCCGCCGCTGCGCGAGCGCCGCGTCAAGGGCGGCGCCACGCTGGTGCGGACCCCGGTGGAGGAGCTGCCCGCCCGCTCCGACGTGGCCGCCGACAACGCCGTGCCGGTCGCCCCCTTCCTCGGCGAACGCGTGATCAAGGGTATCCCGCTCGCCGAGTACGCCGCCTTCCTCGACGAGCGCGCCACCTTCATGGGCCAGTGGGGCCTCAAGGCCGCCCGCGGCGGTGACGGGCCGAGCTACGAGGAACTGGTCGAGACCGAGGGCCGGCCGCGGCTGAGGATGTGGCTGGAGCGGATGCAGACCGAGGGGCTGCTGGAGGCGGCGGTCGTCTACGGCTACTTCCCGTGCGTCAGCGACGGCGACTCGCTGATCGTCCTGGACGAGGGCGGCGCCGAGCGCACCCGGTTCACCTTCCCGCGCCAGCGCCGCGACCGGCACCTGTGCCTGTCGGACTTCTTCCGCTCCAAGGACTCCGGCGAGGTCGACGTGGTCGCCTT
The DNA here is from genome assembly GCF_055586505.1 of Streptosporangium sp. NPDC050148. NCBI lineage: Bacteria > Bacillati > Actinomycetota > Actinomycetes > Streptosporangiales > Streptosporangiaceae > Streptosporangium > Streptosporangium sp. NPDC050148. The sequence goes on from NZ_JBVJIA010000002.1 coordinate 190,327, forward strand.
CCAGGTCGCCACCATGGGCAACCGGGTCTCCGAGGCGGCGGCCGAGCTGTTCGCCAAGGACGCCTACCGCGACTACCTGGAGCTGCACGGGCTGTCGGTGCAGCTCACCGAGGCCCTGGCCGAGTACTGGCACGCCCGGGTCCGCTCCGAGCTCGGCATCGGCGGCGACGAGTCCCTGGAGGACATGCTCAAGGTCAACGTGGCCGGCTGCCGCTACTCGTTCGGCTACCCCGCCTGCCCGAACCTGGAGGATCAGGTCCAGCTGATGGGGCTGCTGGACCCGGGCCGGATCGGCGTCGAGCTGTCGGAGGAGTTCCAGCTCCACCCCGAGCAGTCGACGTCCGCGCTGATCGTGCACCACCCCGAGGCGAACTACTTCAACGTATGACCGGCGACCGGGGGGACGAGACGATGCAGGCGGTCCTGTTCGACATGGACGGGCTTCTCGTGGACAGCGAGAAGATCTGGTTCCAGGTCGAGGCCGAGGTGATGGAGCGGCTGGGGGCGGGCTGGACGCCCGCCGACCAGGAGAACCTGGTGGGCGGCTCCATGGCCTCCAGCGTGGCGTACATGCTGCGCGTCTCCGGTTCCGGCGCGGCGCCGGAGCAGGTGGAGACCTGGATGGTGGACGGCATGATCGCCCGCCTGTCCGGCGGGGTGGAGATGATGCCCGGCGCCGCCGCCCTGCTGACCGAGGTGCGCGGGCAGGGCCTGGCCACCGCCCTGGTCACCTCCTCGTCCCGGCCGATCGCCGAGGCGTGCCTGCGCGGCATCGGCGCCCACCACTTCGACCGGATCGTCACCGGCGACGACGTGACCAGGCACAAGCCCGATCCCGAGCCGTACCTGCGGGCCGCCCGGCTGCTGGGCGCCGATCCGGCCCGCTGCGTCGCGCTGGAGGACTCGCCCAACGGGGTGACGGCGGCGACCGCCGCGGGGTGCCGGGTGGTGGCGGTGCCCAGTGTGCTGCCGATCCCCGACGCCCCGGGACGCCTGGTGGTCGCCTCGCTGCTGGAGGTCGACGTGGCCACCCTGCGCGAGCTGGCGGCGGCCCGACCCTGAGGCGGCGTCCCTGAGCCGGAGCGCCACCGGGGGCGTGATCCCTTAGGGGATGATCCCTCCTCAGGAAGGAGACCTCGTCCCGATTCCGCGTGCCAGGATGGAGGACGGGTACGCCGATACGAGGGATGGTCCGCCATGTCGTACGACCAGATCGCGTGGTTGCCGCTCTGCGCCGGGATCACCGGGGTGGGGCTGGTGCTGAGTTTCCTGACGATGCGCCGCCGGGGGGCGGCCGCCGGGTTGCGCGTCATGGCCTGGTCGCTGCTGCCGGTCGCGGCCTACCTGACCGGCGCGCTGCCCACCCTGTGGCAGATCGGCACGGCGATCGCCGGCTTCGTCGCCGGCGTGGCGTTCAACCCCATGGTGTGGGCCGGGGTGGGCGTGGCCGGGCTGTCCGTGCTGCTCTTCCTGATCTCGGGCTTCCTGCGCGGCCGCCGTCTCAGGGCCGCGGCGGGCTCCGCGGGCTCCGGGGCGTCGTCCCCGGCGCGGTCCGTCCCGTCCGCAGCATCCTCGTCCGGCACCGCGCTGCCGGGGGCGACGGCCGTCACCCAGCCGCTGCCCAAGCGGACCCCCAAGGGGCAGCCCTCCCCGGCCACGCCCGCGTCTCCGGCGTCTCCGGCGTCCCCGGCGGCTCCCGCGGCACGGTCCGGCGCTCCCCGGCACGCCGCCCAGCCGGCCGCAGACGATGACTTCTCGGACATCGAGGACATCCTCAAGCGCCGCGGAATCGGATGACGCAGGGTGACGGCCTCGTTTCAATGTCACAGATCCGAGACAGAAGCGGAACGAGGTACGGACATTCTTCGCGGGATCAAAACAAATGAATTTCGCGTGAATCACAGTTAAGCCACATAGCGCCTCAGGGGACTGGTCAGCGCAGTTCAGCCCATAGATTCTGCGCACGGGCCACGAAATACCGGCCCGTAGACTCACGGCGCGTCACCCCGACCCGGGGGGCGCCGACGGACGACGTCGTCTGGGATCCAGGGGGCCAACTGTATGACCGCACCGCTCGACGTTCCCGACGCGGCCATGGAGGCCAAGCCGGAGTCCGTTCTCGAAGGAGTGGGCGGCAAGGCCATCGAGGGCCGCTCGCTCGGTCAGATCGCCTGGATGCGCCTGAAGCGTGACAAGGCAGCGATCATCGGCGCCTTCGTCGTGGTCTTCCTGACCCTTGTCGCGATCTTCGCGGAGCGCCCCTTCGGCGGGCTCATCGCGTTGTTCGGGGACTCGCCGAACATCCCCAACAACGACCTCATCGATCCCATGACGAGCGCCCCGATGGGGGCGTGGGGCGGGATCAGCCTGGAGCACCCGTTCGGCCTGGAGCCGGTCAACGGCCGTGACATCTTCGCCCGGATCATCTCCGGCGCGCAGATCTCGCTGCTGGTGGCCTTCCTGGCCACGCTGCTGTCGGTGGTGCTCGGCTCGCTGATGGGCGTGCTCGCCGGGTTCTTCGGCGGCTGGGTCGACACCCTCATCAGCCGGGCCATGGACGTCTTCCTGGCCTTCCCGCTGCTGCTGTTCGCGATCGCGATCGTCGGCGCCGTCCCCGACCAGGCCCTGGGCCTGAAGGGCAACGCCCTGCGGATCGCAGTGATCGTGTTCATCATCGGGTTCTTCAACTGGCCCTACATCGCGCGTATCGTGCGCGGCCAGACCCTGTCGCTGCGCGAGCGCGAGTTCGTCGACGCGGCGCGCTCCCTCGGGGCCCGCAACGGCTACATCATCTTCCGCGAGGTGTTCCCCAACCTCGTGGCGCCCATCCTCGTCTACGCGACCCTGCTCATCCCCTCGAACATCCTGTTCGAGGCGGCCCTGTCCTTCCTCGGGGTCGGCGTCAACGAGCCCCAGGCCTCCTGGGGAGGCATGCTCACCACCGCGGTGACCTACTACACGATCGCGCCTCACTTCATGATCGTCCCGGGCCTGGCGATCTTCGTCACCGTCATGGCCTTCAACCTGCTGGGCGACGGGCTCCGGGACGCCCTCGACCCGCGAGCCCGGTAGCCCCAAGCGACCGCGTCCTTATATCACCGTCACTCATGACAAGGGGTGGACCACCACGATGAGGAAGACCAATGCCCTGGCGCTCGCAGCGCTGGGTACAGCGCTGACCATGGGACTGGCCGCCTGTGGCGGAACGGCCGGTGGCGGTGGCAACACGTCCTCCGGCGGCGGCCAGGGGACCGGTGCCGCGGCTTCGGCCGCCAAGCACAACGACGGTTACACCAAGGTCGTCAACGCCTCGGACACCAAGGGCGGCACCCTGAAGTTCGCCCTGTCCGACGAGCCCGACTCGATGGACCCGGGCAACACGTACTACGCGTGGAACTGGAACTTCACCCGCCTGTACGCCCGTCCCCTGCTCACCTACTCCCCCGAGCCCGGTGACGCCGGCCTGAAGCTGGTGCCGGACCTGGCCGAGGCCGCCGGCGAGGCCAGCGAGGACGGCAAGACCTGGACGTACAAGCTCAAGAAGGGCATCAAGTACGACGACGGCACCGAGGTCAAGGCCGCGGACGTCAAGTACGCCATCGCCCGCAGCAACTTCACCTCCGAGCTCACCGACGGCCCGAAGTACTTCGCCGAGTACCTCGACGCCGGTGACTACAAGGGTCCCTACAAGGACAAGAACCTCGACAACTTCAAGGGCATCGAGACCCCGGACGACCACACCATCGTCTTCAAGCTCAAGAAGCCCTTCGCCGAGTTCGACTTCCTGGTGGCCAACCCGCAGTCCGCGCCGGTCCCGCAGGCCAAGGACACCGGCCTCGACTACGAGAAGGCGCTGGTCTCGACCGGCCCCTACAAGCTCGACAGCTACGAGGTCGGCAAGCAGTTCAACCTGGTCAAGAACGAGAACTGGGACCAGGCCACCGACACCACCCGCAAGCAGCTGCCCGACCGCATCGAGGTGCAGTTCAAGCAGGCCGCCGACGACATCGACCAGCGGCTCATCAACGGCCAGATCCACGTCGACCTCGGTGGCACCGGTGTCCAGCCGGCCGCCCGCGCCAAGATCGTCGGGGACCCCAAGCTGAAGGACTCCACGGACAACCCCTTCACGCCGTTCAACCGCTACGCGATGATGTCGACCGCGGTGAAGCCGTTCGACAACATCGACTGCCGCAAGGCCGTGCAGTACGCCACCGACAAGACCGCCACCCAGGCTCCCTGGGGCGGCCCGCTCGGCGGCGAGATCGGCACCACCGCGATGACCCCGACCACGGTCGGCTACAAGCAGTTCGACCTGTACCCCAACGGCGCCGACCACAAGGGCGACCTGGCCAAGGCCAAGGAGCACCTGACCGCCTGCGGCCAGCCGAACGGCTTCGAGACCAACATCGCGGTCCGTGGTGACCGGGTCAAGGAGGTCCAGGTCGCCGAGGCGCTCCAGGCCTCCCTCGACCGGGTCGGCATCAAGACCACCATCAAGAAGTACCCCTCCGGTGACTGGAGCGCCCAGTACGCCGGCCGTCCGGACTTCGTGCACAAGAACGGCCTGGGCATCATGATCGCCGGCTGGGGCGCCGACTGGCCGTCCGGCTTCGGCTTCCTGTCGCAGATCGTCGACGGCCGCTTCATCAAGGACTCCGGCAACTACAACATGATGGAGCTCAACGACCCGACGGTGAACGAGCTGCTGGACAAGGGCATCCAGACGACCGACGCTGCCGCCCGCAACGAGATCTGGGCCCAGGTCGACCAGAAGGTCATGGAGTCTGCCGCCTTCATGCCCTTCGTCTACGAGAAGACCCTGATCTTTCGTCCGTCGACCCTGACCAACGTGTACGTGCACCCGGCCTACGGCATGTACGACTACACGTGGCTCGGCGTCCAGCAGTAGCCCTTCCCTAGTTAGCCAAAGGCAGGTGAAGGCCTGACGGTGCCCGGGAGCGACCCTCCCGGGCACCCCGGCCGAACGATCGTGGTCGCTTTCATCGTCCGCCGCGTGATCGCCGCCGTGCTGATGCTCGCCATCGTCAGCATGGTCACCTTCGCGATCTTCTTCCTCATCCCGCGTGCCCTGGGCCAGACCCCCGAGGGCATGGCGTCGCGCTACGTGGGGCGAGACGCCACCCCCGAGGCGATCCAGGGTGCCGTCGAGCGACTGCACCTGGACGATCCGATCCTGGTCCAGTACGGCCGGTTCGCGCAGGGCATCGTCGCCGGCCAGGACTACTCCCTGGGCCCGCGCAAGGCCGAGTGCCCGGCCCCCTGTTTCGGCTTCTCGTTCAACAACAACCAGCCGGTCTGGCCGACACTGCTCGACCGGCTCCCCGCGACGATGTCCCTCGCCCTGGGCGCCGCGATCACCTGGATCGTCGTCGGCGTCAGCGTGGGCGTCATCTCCGCGCTGAAACGCGGGACCCTGGCGGACCGGGCGGCGATGACGTTCGCCCTGGCCGGTGTCTCGCTGCCCATCTACTTCACCGGCCTGGTCTCGCTGTCGGTGTTCGCGTACACGCTGGGGATCTTCCCCGGCGGTGGCAGCTACACCGCCTTCAGCGACAACCCGATCATGTGGTTCCAGGCGCTCGTGCTGCCCTGGATCACCCTGGCGTTCCTGTACGCCGCCCTGTACGCCCGGCTCACCCGGGCGGGCATGCTGGAGACCATGGGTGAGGACTACATCCGCACGGCCCGCGCCAAGGGCCTCAAGGAGCGGACGGTCGTGACCAAGCACGCCCTGCGGGCCACGCTCACCCCGATCCTCACCATCTTCGGCCTCGACCTCGGACTGCTGCTGGGCGGCGCGGTGCTCACCGAGAGCACCTTCTCCATCCCCGGCATCGGCAAGCTGGTCATCGACGCGATCCGGGGCAACGACCTCCCCGTCGTCCTGGGCGTGACCCTGTTCGCGGCGATCTTCATCGTCGTGGCCAACCTCATCGTGGACATCCTGTACGCGGTGATCGATCCGAGGGTGAGGATCTCATGACGGCTCCCGCACCGGAGTCCTTCCTGGAGCTGCGCGACCTGCGCATCCACTTCCCGACCGACGACGGCCTGGTCAAGTCCGTCGACGGCCTGTCGTTCAGGCTCGACCGGGGCAGGACCCTGGGCATCGTGGGCGAGTCGGGCTCGGGCAAGAGCGTGACCAGCCTCGGCATCCTGGGCCTGCACAAGGGCGGCAGCGCCCGGATCTCCGGCGAGATCTGGCTGGACGGCGAGGAGCTCGTCAGCGCGAGCGCGGACCACGTGCGGACCCTGCGCGGCAAGAAGATGGCGATGATCTTCCAGGATCCGCTGTCGGCCATGCACCCGTACTACACGGTGGGCGCCCAGATCATCGAGGCGTACCGGATCCACAACGACGTCAGCAAGGCCGTCGCCCGCAAGCACGCGATCGACATGCTCGGCCGGGTGGGGATCCCGCAGCCCGACAAGCGGGTCGACGACTACCCCCACCACTTCTCCGGCGGCATGCGCCAGCGCGCGATGATCGCGATGTCGCTCTCCTGCGACCCCGAGCTCCTGATCGCCGACGAGCCCACCACGGCCCTCGACGTGACCGTCCAGGCGCAGATCCTCGACCTGATGCGCGACCTGCAGAGCGAGTTCAACTCCGCGCTGATCGTCATCACCCACGACCTCGGCGTGGTCGCCGAGCTCTCCGACGACATCCTGGTGATGTACGGCGGCAAGGGCGTCGAGTACGGGACCGCCGAGGACATCTTCTACCGGCCCGAGCACCCCTACACATGGGGTTTGCTGGGATCCATGCCCCGCCTGGACCGCGAGCCCACCGAACGGCTGCTCCCGATCAAGGGCTCCCCGCCCTCCCTGATCAACGTGCCGTCCGGCTGCGCCTTCAACCCCCGCTGCACCTTCGCCGGTCGCACCGAGGGCAAGGCCACCACGGAGGTGCCGCAGCTGCTGGAGACCGACGGCGGCCACCTGGTCCGCTGTCACATGCCGCGCGCGGAGCGGCGGTCCATCTGGGAGAACGAGATCAAGCCGATCATGGAGAGCACGTGAGCGAGCGAGCCGGCCGGCACGGCATGTCCCAGGGCACGCGACGGGTAGGGGAGGACGCGTGACCGCGGCCGACGCCACCGAGGACAGGAGCGGCGCGACCGAGGCGGCCGCCTCCGACGCCCTGCTGTCCGTCCAGGGGCTGGAAAAGCACTTCCCGGTGACCAAGGGCCTGCTGCGCAGGCAGGTCGGCGCGGTCAAGGCGGTCGACGGGATCAGCTTCGACGTCCGCAAGGGCGAGACGCTCGGCCTGGTCGGCGAGTCCGGCTGCGGTAAGAGCACCACCGGGCGCCTGATCACCCGCCTGCTGGAGCCGACCGGCGGGAAGGTCGTCTTCGAGGGCCACGACATCACCCACATGTCGCAGGGCAGGCTCCGCCCGCTCCGCCGCGACATCCAGATGATCTTCCAGGACCCGTACTCCTCGCTCAACCCCCGGCACACGGTCGGCGCCATCGTCGGCGCCCCGTACCGGATCCAGGGGGTCCAGACCGAGCAGGGGACCAAGAAGGCGGTCCAGGAGATCCTGGCGCTGGTCGGGCTCAACCCCGAGCACTACAACCGCTACCCGCACGAGTTCTCCGGCGGGCAGCGCCAGCGCATCGGCATCGCCAGGACGCTCGCGCTCAAGCCGAAGCTGATCATCGCCGACGAGCCGGTGTCCGCGCTGGACGTGTCGATCCAGGCCCAGGTGGTCAACCTCCTGGAGGACCTGCAGAACGAGCTCGACCTGACGTACCTGATCGTCGCGCACGACCTGTCGGTCATCCGGCACATCAGCGACCGGGTCGCGGTCATGTACCTCGGCAAGATCGTCGAGCTGGCCGACCGCAAGGACCTGTACGAGTCGCCCATGCACCCGTACACCACCGCGCTGATGTCCGCGGTGCCCGTCCCGGACCCGGCCCGGCGCAGGGACCGCGAGCGCATCCGCCTGACGGGCGACGTGCCCAGCCCGCTCAACCCGCCGCCCGCCTGCCGGTTCCACACCCGGTGCTGGAAGGTCCAGGAGATCTGCAGGACGGTGGAGCCCCCGCTGGCCGAGCTGGCCCCCCGCCACCGGGTCGCCTGCCACTTCCCGGAGAACGCCCCCGCGGGACACTCCCCGGGGAACGCCGGGACCTCCGGCGGCACGACCCCCGGCGACGGTCAGGGCCCCGCGGTCCTCACCGGCTGATACCCCTTTCGGAGGCCCGCACGGCCCCGCACGCGGCTCCGGCCCGTGCGGGGCCGTGTGGGTTTCCGGAGGGACCACAGGGCTTCTCAGGCGCCCTTCACGGGCCCTGCCGGCGCCCCGGTCAGGGCAGCGCGCCCGGTGTGATCAACCCGGTCTCGTACGCGAGCACCACGGCCTGGACGCGGTCGCGCAGGCCCAGCTTGGTGAGCACGTTGCCGACGTGCGTCTTGACGGTCGTCTCGCTCACCACCAGCTCGGCCGCGATCTCCGCGTTGGACATGCCCTTGGCGATCAGGCGGAGCACCTCCAGCTCACGCTCGGTCAGCCGGTCCAGCCGCGCCGGCGTGGACTGCTGGTGGGCCGACGGCAGGTGCGCCCCGAACCTGTCCAGCAGGCGCCGGGTGACGCTCGGCGCGACGATGGCGTCACCCGCCGCCACCACCCGGATCGCCTGGACCAGCTCCTCCGGCGGGACGTCCTTGAGCAGGAAACCGCTCGCCCCGGCCCGCAGCGCCTCCACGATGTACTCGTCGAGGTCGAAGGTCGTCAGCACCAGCACCCGCGGCACGTGCGCGCCGCTCACGGCCTCGCGCACGATCCGCCGGGTCGCCTCGATGCCGTCCACCCCGGGCATCCTGATGTCCATCAGCACCACGTCCGGCAGCAGCGCCCGCGACTGGTCCTGGGCCGCCTTGCCGTCCCCCGCCTCGCCGACCACCGTCAGGTCGGCCTCGGCCTCCAGGATGAGCCGGAAACCGGTGCGCAGCAGCGGCTGGTCGTCCACCAGCAGCACTCGGATCGTCATCACGCGTCCTTGAGGGGGAACCGGGCATCGACCTCGAATCCGCCCCCGGGACGCGGGCCGATCCTCAGAAGTCCACCATAGAGGGCCACACGCTCGCGAATGCCCGCCAGTCCGTGACCTGTCACCTCCCGGTCGGCGGTCTCGGCCCCGGGGCCGAGACCGTCGTCGGAGACCTGGACGGCCAGAGCGTCCGGCTCGTGGCGCACCGTCACCCAGGCCCGCGCCCGCGGCCCGGCGTGCCGCAGGCTGTTGGTCAGGGCCTCCTGGACCAGCCGGTAGGCGGCCAGGTCCACCCCGGGCGAGAGCGTCTCCCGCTCGCCCTCGATCCACAGCTGCGTCCGCAGCCCGGCCTCGCGCATCTGGTCGACCAGGGCGGGGATCTCCCGCACCCCCGGCTGCGGGCCGCGCTCGGCCGGGGTGGCGTCGGTCCTCAGCACCCCCACGATGCTCCGCATCTCCGACATCGCGGTCCTGCCCAGCTGCTCGATCGCGGACAGGGCCTCGCGCGCCCCGTCGGGGTCGCTGGCCAGCACCCGGCGCGCCGCCGCCGCCTGGACGGTCATCACGCTCACGTGGTGGGCGACCACGTCGTGCAGCTCGCGGGCGATCCGGGAGCGCTCCTCGGCCCTGGCGGCCCGGGTGTCGGCCTCGCGGGCGCGCTCCATCCGCCGGTCCCGGTCGCGCAGCTCCGCCTGGTAGGCGCGGCGCAGCCGCACGCTCCGGCCGGCCACCCAGAGCGAGGCGGTCAGGACGGTCACCAGCAGGTGGGTGCTCCACCGGCCGCCTTCGCCGTCCGCCACGGACGACAGCAGGTAGGCGGTCACGGTCAGCACCGGGGCGCACAGGCTGAGCGCCAGCCCCCGCCGGGAGGCGATCGTGTAGACCAGCACCAGGGCGGCCCCCCAGAGCGGCCACGCGCCCCGCCCCGCCACGGTCAGCGCCCCACCGGCCAGGCAGACCAGGCAGAGAAGGAGGAGGTGTGCCCATGGCTGTGTCCATGGCGACGCTTCGCGTCGCGGTGAGGCCGCTCTTACCCGGCGACTTCCCTCGTCGCTCATCCGCTTCGCTCCTTCGCTCCTCGGTCCGGTCGCCGGCGCGGCCTCACGGATCCATGGCGACGCTGGCGCGTCACGGTGAGGCCGCTGGGATCCGGCGACTTCCCTCGTCGCTCATCCGCTTCGCTCCTTCGCTCCTCGGTCCGGTCACCGGCGCGGCCTCACGGGACTCCCCGGGAACGCTTCGAGGGTACGTCCCTTGCGGCGGCATTGCCCGCGTGGCCTCCCGCTGCGTCGGCGAGGGGCGGACGACAGGGCGGTGGGAGTTTCTCCGGGGTTTTCGTTATCCGCGTGCGGCCCGGGGGTCTCCTGTGTGGCGGCGCGTGCGAGCGCCGTCGGACCTTCCCTGCACGGCTTCCCAACAGGACAAGGACTTCATTCACTATGAGCACAACCGCCTCGCGCGGCATCCGAGCCGGACGCGCGTCCGTCGTACGCCGCGTCCGCCGCCTGTCGCTGGCCGGTGTTCTCGTCGGCCTCCTGAGCACCTCCGTGGTGAGCGTCGCCTCCTCGGCCGCCGCGGCCGAGGTGCCCCTTTCGCAGGGCCGTGACGCGGTCGCCTCCTCGGCGGAGCGCGGTGACCTGTCGGCCGCGGCCGCCGTCGACGGCAGGCCCGGTACCCGCTGGGGCAGCGCGTTCGGCGACCCGCAGTGGCTCGCGGTCGACCTCGGCAGGTCCACCGCCATCAAGAAGATCGTCATCAACTGGGAGAACGCCTACGCCACGGCGTTCCAGATCCAGACCGCCGCCGACGGCGACGGCCCCTGGAAGACGGTGTACGGCACCACGGCGGGCAAGGGCGGCGTCCAGACCATCGACGTGTCGGCCACCGGCCGGTTCGTGCGGCTGTACGCGACCAAGCGGTCCGGCCGGTACGGCGTCTCGCTGTGGGAGTTCCAGGTCTTCGGCACCGGCTCGGGCACCCCGGCCCCGACCCCGAAGCCGACCTCGACGACCAGGCCGACCCCGAGCGCCACCCCGACGTCCACGAGCAGGCCGACGCCCGGCGCCACCCCGACCTCCACGGCCAGGCCGACGCCCGGCGCCACCCCGACCACCACCGCGCCCGCGGGCGGCTGGGTACCGGTGGACCAGGCCGCGTGGAAGAAGGCCCTGGACGCGTACCACAAGGTCGCCCCCCGGCCGGTCCCCGCGGGGATCGTGAGGGTCCCCGAGTTCCAGACCAACTGCGAGGTGGCCAACCTGGCCAAGGACGACCCGATCGTGCTGCCCGGCCTGTCCGGCGCCTCCCACATGCACACCTTCTTCGGCCCGAAGGTGACGGCGACCACCACGACGGAGGACCTGCTCGCGGGGTCCACGAACTGCGACGCGCCCGGGGACAACAGCGCCTACTGGGTGCCGACCCTGATGCGTGACGGCAAGCCGGTCCCGATGAAGAACTTCCGCGTGTACTACGGCGCCCGGCTCAAGGACCCGTCGGAGGTCGTGCCCTTCCCGCCGGGCCTGGTCGCGGTGCAGGGCGACGCGAAGCGGCAGGTGGCGACGCCGAAGAACGCCAGCGGCCAGTTCTGGTGCGCCGGCAGCGCGGAGACCGGCCGCAGCGCCGACGGCAACTGGCCCGTCTGCGCGCGGGGCGGCAACCTGATCTACCAGATGACCTTCCAGGACTGCTGGGACGGCAAGCACATCGATTCGCCCGACCACAAGTCGCACATGGCGCCGATGAAGGACGGCCGCTGTTCCGGCTCCCATCCGGTCGCGGTCCCCAGCGTCTCGCTCATGGTCGGCTACGACTCCCTCGGCGGTGACGGCCTGACGCTGTCGTCGGGACTGCCGTCCTCGATGCACGGGGACTTCATGAACGCGTGGAAGCCGGAGACGCTCGGCGCGCTCGTGAAGATCTGCATCAACGCGAAGGCCAAGTGCGGCACCACGCCGGGCTGGGACCGCTGACCGGTCCCCGCCGCCACCTCGCACGACCTCGCCGTGCCGGTGTCCCCGCGTCCCGCGGGGGCACCGGCACCGTCAGACGATCACGGGGCGCGCTCCGGGGCCGTCGCCCGCAGGCCCCGCGCGGCCCGGGACCGTCATGCCGGCGATCTGTCGCCGTGCTCCTGGGCGGGTTCGTCGCGGGCGCCGGCCCGGCCGTCGGTGCGGCCGCCGGTGCGTCCGCCGGTGCGGCGGACGGTGTCGCCCGGCTGGCGGGCCGGGACCGGCGGGGGAGTGCCGCCGAACTCCGGGCACAGGTCCTTGTAGTTGCACCAGCCGCACAGCCTGCTGGGGCGGGCGCGCCACTCGCCCGTCTCCAGGGCCCGCTCGATCGCCTGCCACAGGGCCCAGACCTTGCGCTCGGTGGCCAGCAGGTCGGCCTCGTCGGGGGTGTAGCGCAGGATCTCGCCCTCGCCGCCCAGGTACATCAGCTGGAGCAGGCGGGGCACCGAGCCGCGCAGGCGCCAGATCACCAGCGCGTAGAACTTCATCTGGAACAGCGCCCTGGCCTCGAAGGCGGGCCCGGGGGCGCTGCCGGTCTTGTAGTCGACCACGCGGATCTCCCCGGTGGGCGCCACGTCCAGCCGGTCGATGTAGCCCCGCAGCATCAGGCCGTTGCCCAGCACCGCCTCCACGTACAGCTCCCGCTCGGCGGGCTCCAGGCCGGTGGGGTCCTCCAGGGCGAAGTAGCGTTCCAGCATGACGCGGGCCCTGGCCAGCCAGGCGGCCCGCTCCTGCTCGTCGGTGAACATGTCGGCGTAGGACGGCTCCTGCTCCAGGAGCTTGCGCCACTGCGGCTCCAGCAGGTCCCAGGCGGCGTCGACCGTCCGCTCGGGGGCGGGCAGGTCGTACAGGCGTTCGAGAACCGAGTGGACCATCGTGCCGCGCACCGCGGCGGGCGACGGGGGCTCGGGAAGCCGGTCGATCACCCGGAAGCGGTACAGCAACGGGCACGTCATGAAGTCGCCCGCGCGCGACGGCGACAGGGCTCCGATGATCGTGGGCTCGGACGTCGACATGACCGCACTGTAGGTCACGGTGACGACAGTTCGCGCCCGGACGGACCCGTGGCGTCTGCCGGAGGCGCGCCGGCGCGTACCATCGAGGCCTGAGGGCGGACCGAACGAGGAGTGGTGAGCCAGCGGTGAGCAGCGAGAGCCCGCGCCGGGAGAGCCCGGGACTGAGGATGGGGCGTCCGTTCGGCATCCCGGTCTACGTCTCGCCGACCTGGTTCATCGTGGCGGCGTTCATCACCTACGTCTTCCAGCGCGTCGTGGCCTCCTGGCTGCCCGAGCTGAGCGTCCCGCTGACCTATCTGGTCTCGTTCGTCTTCGCGGTGCTGCTGTACGTCTCGGTGCTGCTGCACGAGCTGGCGCACTGCGTGGTCGCCAGGATGTACGGCCTGCCGGTCCGGCGCATCACGCTCTACCTGCTCGGGGGCGTCTCGGAGATCGAGCGCGAGCCGGAGACCCCGGGCCGGGAGTTCATGGTGGCCTTCGCCGGGCCGCTGCTCTCGCTGGGGCTGGCGGCCGTCGGCTTCGCCGTCTACCAGGTCGTCCCGCCGGACACGATCGCCGGTGTCCTGATCTTCCAGCTCTGGTTCGCCAACCTGATCGTCGGGATCTTCAACCTGCTGCCGGGGCTGCCGCTCGACGGGGGCCGCATGCTGCGGGCCGGCGTGTGGAAGGTCACCGGCAGGCCCGGCGCCGGCACCGTCGTGGCGGCCTGGGTGGGCCGGGCGCTGGCCGTGGGCCTGGTCGCGATCCCCGTCGGGCTGGCGCTGGTGACAGGCCAGGCGCCCGACGTGACCAACCTCATCTGGTCGCTGGTGCTGGCCTCCTTCATCTGGTTCGGCGCCACCCAGGCGCTGCGCGGCGCCCGGGTGCGGGCCCGCATCCCCCAGGTCAACGCCCGCGCCCTGGCCCGGCGGGCCATCGCGGTGACCGGTGACGTGCCGCTGGCCGAGGCCCTGCGCCGGGCCGCGGAGGCGCGGGCCGGGGCGATGGTCGTGGTCGACCACGAGGGCCGTCCCACCGGGATCGTCAACGAGGTCGCGGTGGAGGCCACCCCGGAGGCCCGCCGTCCCTGGGTGACGGCGGGCTCGCTCTCGCGGAGCCTGGAGCCGTCGCTGGTGCTGGCCGCCGACCTGGAGGGCGAGTCGCTGATCGACGCCATGCGCGAGTCCCCGGCGGGGGAGTACCTCCTGGTGGAGCGCGGGGGCGAGATCTTCGGGGTGCTCGCCACGTCCGACGTCAACAAGGTGTTCAGCGGAGTTTAAGCGAACCGCAGGTCGTTCACAGGCGTCCCACTGAATACTCGCCGGCAGAGGGGCCGGACGGCGCATCCCGCCGCCCGTTCCCTCGTTCCCGGCCTGTACCAGGACCAGATCTCCGACCAGCGAACGGGCTGGTCACGTAGCTCAAGGGACGCATCCATTGGCACCCCCCCACACCCCGGCCCCGCGCGGTGACCTGACACCGGACCTGCTCGGCACCCCCGAGTGGACCGACCAGATGGTCGCGGCCGCCGGCATCCCCATGTACGACATCCCGTTCCTCAGCGTCGGTGGTGGCATCGGGTCCTTCGTGACCTTGGACTACCTGCGCATCTACGGGGTCCCGACCTCGCAGATGCGGGTGGTCTCCAACATCGACCACCCGTGGCAGACCTACGAGTTCCTCACCCGGTGCTCGCAGATCCCCCGCGGCGAGCGGATCCGCTCCGACTCCTCCTCCCGTCCCGACAACCTGTGGGGGTTCCCCTCCTACGCGCTGGAGGAGGCGTGGAAGGAGAAGAAGCCGTCGTACCTGTGGCAGATCCTCACCGAGCCGCTGCTGAACGACTACTGGACCCCGCGCGCCGGCACCGTCTTCGAGAACCTGGAGCGCGAGGCCAGGCGCATCAACTACTGGGACATGCTGGTCAAGGGCCAGGTGCGGATGGTCCGCCGCCGGGCGGGCGGCGGCTACTTCACCGTGGTCACCCCGCCCGAGGGCGCCGCGCCCACCAAGCGCATCGTCTTCCGTTCCCGCTTCGTGCACATCGCGGTCGGTTACCCGGGCCTGAAGTTCCTGCCCGACCTGCAGAAGTTCCGCACCGAGCACGGTGACTACCAGCACGTCGTCAACGCCTACGAACCGCACGAGCAGGTCTACGAGTTCCTCAAGACCAGGCCGGGCACGGTGGTCATCCGGGGCGGCGGCATCGTGGCCTCCCGGGTGCTGCAGCGGCTCTTCGACGACCGGGAACGGTACGGCCTGCAGACCCAGATCGTCCACATCTTCCGCACGTTCGTCACCGGCTCGCACGGCCCGCACGTCTGGTCGCGCCGCAAGGGCGGTCACGGCTGGGCCTACCAGGGCTTCAACTACCCCAAGTCGGTTTGGGGCGGCCAGCTCAAGGCGGAGATGCGCAAGCTGGAGGGCGCCGACCGGGCGAGGAAGTACAAGGAGATGGGCGGCACCAACACCCCTTTCCGGCGGCGCTGGCAGGAGCAGCTGCGCGCGGGCCGCGAGGGCGGCTACTACCACGCGGTGCAGGGCACCGTCGACCGGGTGGAGCACTCCGCGGACGGGCGGCTGGTCAGCTACGTGCGCAGCAAGGACGGCATCGTCCGTGAGCCGGTCTCCGACTACATCATCGACTGCACCGGCCTGGAGGCCGACATCGCCGAGCACCGCGTCTTCGACGACCTGCTGCGCAACACCGGGGCGGGCCGCAACCCGGTCGGCAGGCTGGACGTGGAGCGTCACTTCGAGGTGAAGGGCACGGCCAGCGGCGACGGGGTGCTGTACGCCTCGGGGTCGGCCACGCTCGGGGGCTACTTCCCCGGTGTCGACACCTTCCTGGGCCTGCAGATCGCCGCCCAGGAGATCGCCGACGACCTCGCACGGCGCGGGTTCGTCAAGAGGATGGGGCCGCTGCGCTCGACCGCGCAGTGGTTCAAGTGGGCCCGCAACTCGCCGGTGTAAGGAGTACTTCCCGTGGTTCCGACCCTGCTGGGCCGTGTTCAGACGCGCCTGTTCATGCTCGCCACCCTCGGCGTGCTCGTCACCCTGCTGATCGTCCCCGTGCTCCCGGGCTCCTCGCGGCCGCTTCCCGGGCGCTACGCCGACGGGCTGCTGCTCGTCGCGGCGGTCGCGGTGCTGGGGGTCGTCTGGGAGCTGATATATCACTTCCTGATGCAGTTCAGATGGGAGAAGGACTGGCCGACATCGTTCGGCCTGCTGACGCTCATCCCCGAAGGCCTTGTGCTGTACTTTTTGCTACGGTCCGGTGCAGTCGGTTTCATCGATCCGATTCCGCCGGCCGCCTTCTGGACGCACTTCACCGTCGTCTGGGTATGCATCTGGCTGGTGACGAACGGGCCCATGCGGGTGCCGTTCATCCGGTGGCGTTTCCGGGGAGGGAGAGTTCTGTGACCGACCAGGGCTTCGGGGTGGTGCGTCCGCTTCCGGGCAACGGGCTGGTGGCCCATGTGGGCGGCCTGCTGCTGGTGTGCGACGCGGCCGAGGCCGTCGTCGGGGATCTGCTGGGAGCGCTGCGGGAGACCGCGGGCTCCGGCGGCGACGGCAGGGCGCTGGCCCGCCGGGTCGCCCAGATCCTCGCCGTCTCGATGGGGGAACCGGTGGCGTGCGCCGTCGCCGGTCCCGTCGGTGACGGCGTGGCCGTCCTGGTCAGTGGTCCGGCGTTCGCGTCGGTGACCGGTTCGGCCGGAGAGGTCCGGCTCGCCGGGCGCGACGCGCTCACCTGGTCCGACCGGCTGGTGCCCGGCCCGGTGACCCGGGTCGAGCTGCGCCTGCCGGACGCCGGGGCCGTGCACCCGCTCTCCACCCTGGACGCCGGGGTGATCGTCGCGGGCGGGGTCGAGTGCGACCTGACCGAGACGCCCACCTGGACCCCGGCGCCGCGGCGCACGGAGCCCGCCGCGCCCCAGGGCGCGCAGGAGGCGCCGCGGATGCAGTCCGCCGCGCCCCGGGGGGTGCACGAGGCGCCGCGGATGGAGTCGTCCGCACCCGCGTCCATCCCGATGCCCGCGCCGCCCGAGCGGGTGGCGTCCCCGGAGCGGCCGTCCGTCCCCGAGCGGCCGTCCGTGCCGGACACCGGCGCCCCCGCGCCCTACCCGATGGGGCAGGCCGAGTCCCACCCGTCGGTACCCTCGCCCGTGGAGCCGCGGCGTGAGCCGCAGGCGCAGTGGCACGCGGCCCCGGACCGCGACCACCCCGCGGAGACGCCGTCCGGGCCCTCGCGCGCGCAGCACGCCGACATCGACACCGCCATGGCGAGCGGGATGGGCGGCGACCCGGTCGACGTCCGCGAGCAGCCGTTCGAGTACGAGCTGCCGGCGCCCGGCGGCGCGCAGCCCGCCGACGAGCCGCCCCCGGCCGCCGAGCCCGAGGCCCGGCCGCTGGTCTACGGGGTCGACTGCAAGAACGACCACTTCAACGACCCCCGCGTGCCCTACTGCGCGGTCTGCGGCATCGCGCTGGTGCAGCGGACCCTCGTCCCCTACAAGGGTCCGCGCCCGCCGCTGGGGGTGCTGCTCCTCGACGACGGCCTGACGCTGCGCCTGGACACCGACTACCTGATCGGACGCGACCCGGAGAGGGCCCCCGAGGTGGCCGACGGATCGGTACGCCCGGCCAAGGTCACCAGCCCCGACGGTTCGGTCTCCCGCCGCCACCTGCGGGTGGCGCTGGACGGGTGGGACGTGAACCTGGTCGACCTGGGATCGGTCAACGGCACCCAGATCCAGCCGCCCGGCGACCCCAACTTCTACGACATCCCGCCGAACGAGCCGGTCGCCATCATGCCCGGCACCACCGTGCGGATCGGCGTCTCGCGCACCATGCGCTACGAGTCGCACCGCAACCGCTGAGCGCCCCCGCTCCTCCGGCTTTTCCGGGCGGTACGGCCGTGGCCGTGCCGCCCGTGCCGCCCGTGCCGCCAGGAC
The DNA here is from genome assembly GCF_055586505.1 of Streptosporangium sp. NPDC050148. Lineage (NCBI taxonomy): Bacteria > Bacillati > Actinomycetota > Actinomycetes > Streptosporangiales > Streptosporangiaceae > Streptosporangium > Streptosporangium sp. NPDC050148. The sequence goes on from NZ_JBVJIA010000002.1 coordinate 208,314, forward strand.
GTGACCGGCCGGCTCCACGCCCTACCGGCTGAGGCGTTCCAGCTCGGCGCCGAGCATCCGCTCCAGCCGCTCCGGGCCGAGCCTGCCCGGGTACAGCAGGCGGTGCACGCTCAGGCCGTCGACCAGGGCCAGCAGCCGCTCGGCCACGTCGTCCAGGTCCTCCCCGGTGACGATCTCCCCGTCCGCGGCCGCCGAGCCGAGCAGGCTGCGTACCAGATAGCGCAGTTCCTCGGCCTCGGCGCGCTGGGCCTCCAGCAGCGCGGGGCTGGTCATGCTGCGGCTCCAGAAGCCGACCTCCAGCCCGCTCTCGGCGACGCGCTCCTCGTCCAGCGGCAGGTTGTCCAGCAGCAGCTCGCGCAGGGCGGCCAGGCCGGTGAGGCCCGCCAGCTTGCCGCGCAGCCGCTCCACGATGCGCCGGTGCGAGGAGCGCAGGGCCGACAGCATGATGTCGTCCTTGTCGGCGAAGTAGTGGGTCAGCACGCCGTTGGAGTATCCGGCCTCCCTGGCGATGGCCCGGGTGGTGGCGGCCTCGATGCCCTCGCGCAGGATGATGCGGCGGGCCGCCTCGACGACCTCCTCGCGGCGCTCCTCGTGGTCAACGATCTTCGGCATCTCGTCCCCTTCCCCGTACGGCATCCGTTGACATTTTAGTCGGTCGCCCGTCTATCATCCGCTGAAGACATGAGGAGGACCCGTCATGACCGTCGTCACCCTCGGGGTGCACATCGTCGACGTGCTCGCCAGGCCGGTGGAGTCCATCCCCGCCGGGCAGGACACCCACCTGCTGGAGCAGATCCGGGTCACCGCCGCCGGGGCCGCGGCCGGGACCGCCGTCGACCTGGCCGCGCTCGGCGTCCCGGTCGCCTCGGTGGGCGCGATCGGCGACGACGAGCTCGGAGACCTGCTCGTCATGATCATGGAACGGCGCGGCGTCGACGTGTCCGGGATCGTCCGCAGGACGGGGGAGCAGACCGCCGCCTCGATCCTGCCCATCCGCCCCGACGGCGGGCGCCCGTCCTTCCACGTGCCCGGAGCCAACCTGGGCCTGTCGACGGCCGACGTCGGCCGCGAGCGGATCCTCGGCGCGCGGATCGTGCACCTGGGCGGCATGGACGTCACCTGGGGCCTGTACGACCCGGGGTTCCTCGCCCTGCTGGACGAGGCGCGGGCCGCGGGCACGATCGTCACGATGGACCTGCTGTCCAACATGCCGGACCTGATGCAGGGGGTACGGACCTTCCTCGGCCACGTCGACTACCTGCTGCCCAACGAGGAGCAGGCGCTGATGATGAGCGGTGCCTCCGGCGCCGAGGAGGCCGCGACCGCGCTGCTGGCCGAGGGCCCTTCGGCGGTGCTGGTCACGCTGGGCGCCGAGGGAAGCCTGATCGCCTCCAAGGAGGGGATCACCCGCGTCCCCGCCCTCGACGTCCCGGTGGTCGACACCACCGGGTGCGGCGACGCCTACTGCGCCGGGTTCATCGCCGGGCTGGCCGACGGCCTGGACGTGGCCGGGGCGGCCCGGCTCGGCACCGCGCTGGCCGCCCGGGTCGCCGGAGGTCTCGGCTCCGACGCCGGGCTGACCGGCGCGCGGGAGCTGCGCGGGGCCCCCGGGCCCCGTGACCCGGCGTGACCCCGTGACCCGGCGTGACCCCGTGTGGTCCCGTGACCCCGAGCCCCTTTTCGACCGTGATCTCCCGACCGCGACCTTCCCGACCGTGAAAGGACGACGCATGTCCATCGACGCCGAACTCAGGGAACGGGCCGCCAAGGTCGTCCCCGGAGGCATGTACGGCCACCTCAACGCGGCCCTGCACGGCCCCGCCTACCCGCAGTTCTTCGTCGGCGGCGAGGGCTGCCGCCAGCGGGACGCCGACGGCCGCGAGTACGTGGACCTCATGTGCTCCTGGGGACCGGTGGTGCTCGGCCACCGCCACCCCGCGGTCGAGGCGGCCGTCGCGGCCCAGCTCGCCGCGGGCGACTGCCTCAACGGTCCCGGCCCGGTCTACGTCGAGCTCGCCGAGCTGCTGGTGGAGACCGTGCCGCAGGCCGACTGGGTGATGTTCTCCAAGAACGGCACCGACGCCACCACCCAGGCGCTGATGGTGGCCCGCGCCGCCACCGGCAGGGACAAGGTGCTGATGGCCCACGGCGCCTACCACGGGGCCGACCCCTGGTGCACGCCGAGCACCGCGGGCACCACCCCGGCCGACCGCGCCGACCTGACCGAGTTCACCTACAACGACCTGGCCTCGGTCGAGGAGGCCGCGGCCCGGATCGAGGGCGAGGTCGCCGCGATCATCGTCACGCCCTTCAAGCACGACTCGTTCGAGGACCAGGAGCTCGCCACGCCCGAGTTCGCCCGGGGGGTGCGGGCCCTGGCCGACCGGATCGGCGCCGCGCTGGTGATCGACGACGTGCGCGGTGGCTGGCGGCTGGACCTGGGCGGCTCCTGGGAGCCGCTGGGGGTACGCCCCGACCTGTACGCCTTCAGCAAGGCCATGGCCAACGGCCACCCGATCGCGGCCGTCACCGGCGTGGACTCCCTGCGCGCTCCGGCCCAGACGCTCTACACCACCGGCTCGTTCTGGTTCAACGCCGCCCCGATGGCCGCGGCCAAGGCCACGATCGAGACGCTGCGCGACATCGGCGGCATCGCCCTGATGGAGCGGGCGGGCACCCGCCTCCGCGAGGGCCTGGCCGCCCAGGCCGCCTCGCACGGCTTCACGGTCAACCAGACCGGCCCGGTGCAGATCCCCTGGCTCTCCTTCGAGGGCGACGCGACCCTGGAGAAGGGCATGTTCTGGGCCGCGGCCTGTGTCGGGGAGGGCGTCTACCTCCACCCCTGGCACAACTGGTTCCTCTCGGCCGCCCACACCGACGCCGACATCGACCGGGCGCTGCAGGGCACCGACGCCGCCTACGCCAAGCTCAGGGCCCACTTCGGGGCCGACTGAGACCCGACCCGGACCCCGCGGGAAAAACCCGGAGGGCCCCGAAGGGCCGGAGGCGAGCCCGACAGGGAGCGGTCCGGCCCTCCCGGGCGGGCTCAGCGGCCCCCGGACCCGTCCGGCCCGCCCGGGGTCTCCCGCAGGCGGTACCACTGCAGGTCGTCCAGGCGCGTGCCGTCCGGGCCGGGCAGCAGCCCGCGCATCAGCGCCTCCCTGGTGAACCCCGCCCGCTCCAGCACGCGTTGCGAGGCGAGGTTGTCCGGGGAGGTGCCCGCGATGATCCGTTCCAGGGGGGTGTGCTCGAAGGCCCAGCCCACCAGCAGGTTCACGGCCCGGGTGGCGAAGCCCCGGCCGCGGAACTCCGGCAGCACGCTGTAGCCCGTCATGGCCTGCCCCAGCGGGGGGATCACCCCGCTGAGCTGGATGTCCCCGGCGAACGCGCCGGTCGAGGCGTCCAGGATCACCGCCTGGACCATCGTGCCGGCCAGCCAGTCCGCGCCCGCGGAACGGCACCGCTCGGCGGCCTCCTCCACCCCGGGCGCCTCGGGCGGGACGCTGTGCTCGACCACGTCCGGCAGGACCTGCAGTGCCAGGTAGTCCTCCGTGTCGGCCGCGGTGAGCGGCCTGAGCCGTACCGTCCCGTCGGTCAGCGAACCCCCGGGGAACCACGGCAGGTACGGCCGCACGCGCTCGCCGGAGTCGCCGCGCAGGCGCGCGAAGGAGACCAGGTCTCGGCGGGTGCCGTCGCGCCGCTCCTCGGCCCCGCGGCGCACGCCCTCGCGCCGGAAGCCCGCGGCCATCGCCACGCACTGGCTGGGCAGGTTCTCCACGTCGGCGAGGAGCTCGACGCGTTCCAGCCCGTGGGCCAGGCCCCAGCCGGTCAGGGCCGAGGTCGCGGCCGTGGCCACCCCGCGGCCCCGGGCCCAGGGCGCCACCAGGTAGCCGATCTCGGCGGTGTCCCGCGGCAGCGGGGGCTTGAGGCCGATGTTGCCGAGCCACTCGCCGGTCTCCGGATCCGCGATCGCGAACTCGGCGCCCCCGGCCTTCCAGGCGGCGCGGGCCGCCTCCAGGTACCGCAGCGCGTCGTCGTGGGTGTAGGGCGAGGGGACCAGGGGGATGAACCGGACGATCTCCGGGTCGGCGCAGGCCCGCACGATCGACTCGGCGTCGGCGTCGGTGTGGGGCCTGAGCGTGACGGGGCCGGCGGGGATCACTTCTTCTGGGAGCACACGGCAACAGCTACCAGGTTTCGGCCCGTACCGGCGAACCGTTTACCCCGACCCTCGATCGGACCCGTCCCCCGTCCCGGCCCGGTCCGGCAGGCCGGGGGGTCAGGTGCGGCCCGCCGGGGCGGGATCGGCCGCCGCCGGGCGCCGTTAACCTTGCGCTCATGGGTTTTCGCAGGCATGGGCCGTTTCAGGCCGGGGATCAGGTTCAGCTCACCGACCCCAAGAACAAGCGTCACACGGTGACGCTGAAGGAAGACGGCGTGTTCCACACGCACAAGGGCGGGATCCCGCACAGTGAGCTGATCGGCCGGCCCGAGGGCTCGGTGGTGCGTTCGTCCGGCGGCACCCAGTATCTGGCGTTCAGGCACCTGCTCCAGGACTACACGCTCTCCATGCCGCGCGGCGCGGCGGTGATCTACCCCAAGGACTCGGCGCAGATCGTGGCCATGGCCGACATCTTCCCCGGTGCCCGGGTGGTGGAGGCGGGCGTCGGCTCCGGCGCGCTGTCCTGCTTCCTGCTGCGCGCCGTGGGCGCCGAGGGCACGCTCACCTCGTACGAGCGGCGCCAGGACTTCGCCGAGATCGCCACCAGGAACGTCGAGAAGTTCTACGGCGGGCCGATGGAGCAGTGGCGCCTGGTGGTCGGCGACTTCGTCGAGTCCCTCGACGAGAGCGACGTCGACCGGATCGTCCTGGACATGCTCGCCCCGTGGGAATGCGTGGACGCCGCGGCGAAGGCGCTCACCCCCGGGGGTGTGATCTGCTGTTATGTGGCGACCACGACTCAGCTGTCGCGGACGGTGGAAACTCTCCGGGAGCACGGGAGTTTCACCGAGCCCCATGCGTGGGAGACCCTGGTTCGTGACTGGCATGTCGAGGGACTGGCCGTGCGGCCCGACCACAGGATGGTCGGCCACACCGGTTTCCTGGTCACGGCGCGTCGCATGGCGGACGGCGTGACGCCGCCACCTCGACGCAGACGCCCGGCGAAGGGGGCCAATGCCGAGGACTCCACGGACTCCACCACCTCCACCAGCTGATGACGATTCGGACACGAGGATCCGTGTACAGAGTGACGCGCGAACCGACCCTCATGTTCATATACTTCTAGTACTAAAAGCACTAAAAGGGATTAATCATCACGCACTTAATGTAGTCATACGAACACTGCTCGACCAGGTAAGGGACAGCCCCCAGATGGGTAGGGTTTTGAGTAGTCGGTCTCGACTGGGAAGGAGGTGACGCCGTGGCAGCTCGCGACGACGCTGAGGCTCGTGCCGCGCAGCGCGAACGGGAGGTCGCCGACCTCACAACACAGGTCTCCTTCTTGCAGGAGGAGATCACGGCGTTGCGCAGGAAGCTGACGGAGTCTCCCCGGCAGGCCAGGATCCTCGAAGAGCGTCTCCATGACGTGCAGGCGAACCTCGCGGCCGTGACGGGCCAGAACGAGCGTCTGGTGGCCACCCTCAAGGAGGCCAGGGACCAGATCGTCGCCCTGAAGGAGGAGGTAGACCGGTTGGCGCAGCCGCCATCCGGATTCGGTGTTTTCCTCGAAGCACGAGAAGACGGCACGGTGGAGGTCTTCACCGGTGGCCGCAAGCTCAGGGTGAACGTCAGTCCCGCGGTGGAGGTCGAATCGCTGAAGCGTGGCCAGGAGGTCATGCTCAACGAGGCGCTCAACGTGGTCGAGGCCCTCGGGTTCGAGGACCTCGGCGAGATCGTGATGCTCAAGGAACTCCTTGAGGACGGCCGGCGCGCGCTGGTGATCTCGCATGCCGACGAGGAGCGGGTGGTGAAGCTCGCCGAGTCCCTGGTCGACCAGCCGATCCGGGCGGGCGACTCCCTGCTGCTGGAACCGCGTTCGGGCTACGTCTACGAGCGCATCCCCAAGTCCGAGGTCGAGGAGCTCGTCCTGGAGGAGGTGCCCGACATCTCGTACGAGGAGATCGGCGGGCTGATGCGGCAGATCGAGCAGATCCGGGACGCCATCGAGCTCCCGTACCTGCACGCCGACCTCTTCCGCGAGCACAAGCTCCGCCCGCCCAAGGGCGTGCTGCTCTACGGTCCCCCCGGTTGCGGTAAGACGCTCATCGCCAAGGCCGTCGCCAACTCCCTGGCCAAGCAGGTCGCGGAGAAGACCGGCCAGTCCGGCAAGAGCTTCTTCCTCAACATCAAGGGCCCGGAGCTTCTCAACAAGTACGTCGGCGAGACCGAGCGGCACATCCGCCTGGTCTTCCAGCGGGCCCGCGAGAAGGCCTCCGAGGGCACCCCCGTGATCGTCTTCTTCGACGAGATGGACTCGATCTTCCGTACCCGTGGATCGGGCGTCTCCTCCGACGTCGAGAACACCATCGTCCCGCAGCTGCTGAGCGAGATCGACGGCGTCGAGGGCCTGGAGAACGTCATCGTGATCGGCGCCTCCAACCGCGAGGACATGATCGACCCGGCGATCCTGCGGCCCGGCCGCCTGGACGTCAAGATCAAGATCGAGCGGCCGGACGCCGAGGCGGCCAAGGACATCTTCTCGAAGTACCTCATCGAGGAGCTCCCCCTGCACCCCGAGGACCTGTCCGAGCACGGTGGCGACCGCCGGGAGACCATCTCCGGCATGATCCAGCGGGTCGTCGAGCGGATGTACACCGAGAGCGAGGAGAACCGCTTCCTCGAGGTGACCTACGCCAACGGCGACAAGGAGGTCCTGTACTTCAAGGACTTCAACTCCGGGGCGATGATCCAGAACATCGTCGACCGCGGCAAGAAGATGGCGATCAAGCAGTTCCTGGAGACCGGGCAGAAGGGCCTGCGGATCCAGCACCTGCTGGCCGCCTGCGTGGACGAGTTCTCCGAGAACGAGGACCTGCCCAACACCACCAACCCCGACGACTGGGCCCGCATCTCCGGCAAGAAGGGCGAGCGGATCGTCTACATCCGCACCCTCGTGACGGGCAAGCAGGGCACCGAGGCGGGACGCTCCATCGACACGGTGGCCAACACCGGTCAGTACCTGTAACGGCGCCCCGCCGGTCCGCGCGGACCGGCGGCACCCGCTGCGGACCGGCGGCGCGGTTCCCCTCCCCGGGGAGCCGCGCCACCGGCGTTCCCAGGCCCGCTCCGCGTTCCCGTGGCCGCTCTACGTTCCGGGGCCCGTTCCGCGTTCCGGGGCTCCCCGGGATCACCCGGCGCCGTCCTCGTGGCCGCCCCCCGCGCCCGCCTCCCGCCGTGACCGACCGGCACGTCACCTCGTTCCCACAGGTCACAGGGGTGTACGGGAACAACCCCCCGTCACGGGGAACCCAGGTGATCGAAAAGCCGTCCAAGTGGCGTGCGTGAACACTGCGGCCCGGCCCCCGGGTGAACGGCACGGCCCCTCGCGAGACGCCCCGGGAAGGCGGCCGTCTCGCCGAACTGGACCTGCTGAGGTTCACCGCCGCGCTGGCGGTGCTCGCCTTCCACTACTTCATCGCCTTCGCCTCGGTGTGGGGCGACCGCCCGGCCGAGCTGTTCCCGGCGATCTCCACGATCTCCGGGCTCGGCATCCTGGGCGTCGAGCTGTTCTTCATGATCAGCGGCTTCGTGATCCTGATGAGCATCTGGGGCAGGAGCCTGGGCGCGTTCGCGCTCTCCCGGCTGGTCCGGCTCTTCCCGGCGTACTGGGTCAGCGTGGCCGTCACCGCCGCGGTCTACGGCCTGACCGCCGCCACGGCCCTGGACCCCAAGCTCAGCCCGGGGGAGTACGGCGTCAACCTGACGATGCTCCAGCGGGCCTTCGGCGTCTACGACGCCAACGGCGTCTACTGGTCGCTCTGGGTGGAGCTGCGCTTCTACCTGCTGATCTCGATCCTGGTGATCGTCGGGGTGACGTTCGCCCGCTGCCTGGTCTTCATGGGCGTCTGGCTGCTGGCGGCCGGGTTCTTCGCCGGGAGCGAGGAGGCCTGGGTCGATCTCGTGATCATGCCCAAGTACGCGGCGTACTTCGTCGGCGGCATGGCGTTCTTCCTGATGACCAGATTCGGCCCCCGGCTGGTGCTGTGGTGTCTGGCCGGGATCAGCGGCGGCCTGGCCGTCAGCGCGGCGCTCGACCGGGTGGCCGGGCGGGTGGAGAGGGTCGGCTACGCCGCGATGCCGGTGCCCGACTGGGCCGTGGTCGCCACCGTGATCGGTTTCTACGTGCTGATGGCGATGGTGGCGCTGGGCTGGCTGCGGTGGCTGCGCTGGCGTGGCCTGGTCGTCCTGGGCGCGCTCACCTACCCGCTCTACCTGTTCCACACCGCGGCCGCGGTCGTGATCGTCCCGGCCCTGCGGGACACGCTGCCGCCCCCGCTGACCGCGCTGGTCACGGTGTTGGCCGCCGTCGCCTTCTCCTACCTGGTGTACCGGGTGGCCGAGCGGCCCCTGCAGGAGCTCGTCAGGGCCCGCAGGCGCGGAAGGTCTCCTGACACCCCCGGGACGCCCTCCCCGGCCTCAGGACCGCTCTCCACGATCCCTGCCGCATCGGGCGAAAAGGCTTCGGTGCCATAACTGTCCGACCACCGGGCATAGTGAAGGGTCTAGGGTCGGGAATAGACACCAGGCAGAGAAACAGTCCCTGATGAACAGAGGGTGCGCATGACGGTACGGCGGGTGATGGGCATCGAGACCGAATACGGCATCTCCGTGCCCGGACAGCCGGGGGCCAACGCGATGGTGACCTCCTCTCAGGTCGTGAACGCCTACCTGGCGGCCTCGGCGGCCCGGGTCCGGCGCGCGCGATGGGACTTCGAGGAGGAGAATCCGCTGCGCGACGCGCGCGGGTTCGACCTCGCGCGAGAGGTGGCCGACCAGAGCCAGCTCACCGACGAGGACCTCGGCCTTGCGAACGTGATCCTCACCAACGGGGCCCGGCTGTACGTGGACCACGCCCACCCCGAGTACTCCACGCCCGAGTGCACCAATCCTCGGGCGGCGGTGATCTGGGACAAGGCGGGCGAGCGGGTCATGCACGACGCGGCGGTCCGCGCCTCGGCGATGCCGGCCAACGCCCCGATCCAGCTCTACAAGAACAACACCGACAACAAGGGCGCCTCCTACGGCTGCCATGAGAACTACCTCATGCGCCGGGCCACCTCCTTCGCCGACATCGTCCGGCACCTGACGCCGTTCTTCGTCTCCCGGCAGGTCGTCACCGGAGCGGGCAAGGTCGGCATCGGCCAGGACTCCCGCGGCGAGGGCTTCCAGATCAGCCAGCGCGCCGACTTCTTCGAGGTCGAGGTGGGGCTGGAGACCACCCTCAAGCGGCCGATCATCAACACCCGGGACGAGCCGCACGCCGACCCGGAGAAGTACCGGCGCCTGCACGTCATCATCGGCGACGCCAACATGTCGGAGATCTCGACCTACCTCAAGCTGGGGTCGACCGCGCTCGTCCTGGCGATGATCGAGGACGGCTACTTCACCCGGGACCTCACCGTCGACAACCCGGTGCAGGCGCTGCGGGCGGTCTCGCACGACCCCACGCTCAAGTACGAGATCTCGATGCGCGACGGCCGGAAGCTCACGGCCGTACAGCTCCAGATGGAGTACCTGGAGCTGGCGCGCAAGTACGCCGAGGAGCGCAGCGTCAACGGCCTGGACGAGCCCACCAAGGACGTCCTGGAGCGCTGGGAGTCGGTCCTCACCCGCCTGGCGGACGACCCGATGCAGCTGGCCGGGGAGCTCGACTGGGTCGCCAAGCTGGAGCTCCTGGAGGGCTACCGCACCCGGGACGGCCTGCCCTGGTCGCACCCGCGCCTGCAGCTCGTCGACCTGCAGTACTCCGACATCCGCCCCGACCGGGGGCTGTACAACCGGCTGGTCGCCCGGGGCCGCATGAAGCGCCTGGTCACCGAGGAGGAGGTGACCCGGGCCATCGAGGTGCCGCCCAACGACACCCGGGCCTACTTCCGGGGCCGTTGCCTGAGCCAGTACAGCGAGTCGGTGGCCGCGGCCTCCTGGGACTCGGTCATCTTCGACATCCCGGGCAGGGAGTCGCTGCAGCGCGTCCCGACGATGGAGCCGCTGCGCGGCACCAAGGCGCACGTGGGCGAGCTGTTCGACCGCTGCCGTACCGCATCGGAGCTGGTGACGGCGCTGACCGGCGAGCAGTGAGCCCTGGGGGGGGGGGGGGGGGGGGGGGGGGGGGGGGGGGGGTCGGCGGGGGGGGGGGGGTGGGGGGCGCACCGTACGGCACCATCCCTCCCTCTCCCGCTCCTGTCCATCCTCTTGTAGGTTTCCCCACGCCTCCA